>CAXTTB010000555.1:0-2936 GCA_964246905.1 uncultured Acetobacteraceae bacterium
GCATGGCGGCCCGGGCCGGCGCCCTCGCCCGGCGCTTCGAGGTCCGGCCCGCCGACGCCACGCTGCCGGTGGCGGCGCTGAGCGGCGGCAACCAGCAGAAGGTCGTGCTGGCCAAGTGGTTCCAGATGGCGCCGAAGCTGATCCTGCTCGACGAACCCACCCAGGGCGTGGACATCGGCGCGCGCCAGACCGTCTTCCGCCACATCGCCGAGGCTGCCGCCTCCGGCGCCACGGTGCTCTGCGCCAGCTCGGATTACGAGCAGCTCGCCGCCATCGCGTCGCGCGTGCTGATCTTCGCCGGGGGTCGGGTCGTGGCGACGCTGGAAGGGGCGGCGATCAGCAAGGACGCCATCGCCGAGCGCAGCCTCGGCGGCGCGGTTTGAAGGAACGGGCGATGGCGCAGGACACCCCCCTCGAAGCCGCCCCGGTCCGCCGCCCCGGCGCCGGCGCGCGCCTCCTCGTGCGCCGGGCCGAGCAGTTCGGCCTCGTGGCGGTCTGGCTGGCGCTGATCGCGCTGTTCGGCGCCCTCCGTCCCGACACGTTCCTGACCTGGCCGAACCTGTCCACCATCCTCGGCTCGCAGGCCGTGCTGGTCGTGGTGACGCTGGGGCTGATCGTCCCGCTGACCGCCAACGACTTCGACCTGTCGATCGCCTTCGTCATGACGCTGAGCTCCATGGCGGTGGCTGTGCTCAACGTGAACTACGGCGTCGGCATCGGCTGGGCCATCCTGGCGGCGCTCGGGATCGGGATCGCGGTGGGCGTGGTCAACGGGCTGCTGATCACGGTGTTCCGCATCCATTCGCTCATCGTGACGCTCGGCACCGGCACCTTCCTGCACGGCTTCACGCTGTGGATGAGCGACTCCATGACGATCAGCGGCATCTCGCCGAGCCTGATGGATGCCGTGATCGTGGGCCGCCTGTTCGGCATCCCGCTGGAGTTCTACTACGCGGTCGGCCTCGCCGCGCTGATCTGGTACCTGCTCGACTACACGGCGCTCGGGCGGAGAATCCTGTTCGTCGGCCGGGGGCGGGAGGTGGCGCGCCTCAGCGGCATCGACACGGACCGCATCCGCCTCGCCTGCCTGGTGATGTCGGGGCTGCTCGGGGCGCTGGCGGGAGTGCTCTACGCCGGCACGCAAGGGGCGGCCGATCCGGTGTCGGGCACCTCCTACCAGCTTCCCGCCTTCGCGGCGGCGTTCCTCGGCTCGACCAGCATCGTGCCGGGCCGCTTCAACCCGTGGGGGGCCACCGTGGCCGTTTATTTCCTGGTGACGGGCATCACGGGCCTCGTCTTCCTGGGGTTCAGCTCCTTCATCCAGGAGATGTTCTACGGGGGCGCGCTGGTCGTCGCGGTCTGCCTGTCGCAGCTCGTGCGCGGGCGCGAGGAACAGCAGTTCTAAGCCCTTTACCGTGGAGACCTCGGCGTGATCCCAGCCTCGCTCGACCGCGATTTCGTCGGCTACGGCCGCCATCCGCCGGACCCGCGCTGGCCCGGCGGCGCCCGCCTCGCCCTCAACTTCGTCATGAACTACGAGGAAGGCTCGGAACCCAGCATGATGGACGGGGACGGCGTGAGCGACGCCGCCCTGACGGAGCTGAGTTCCGCCGCGGTGCCGCGCGGCGAGCGCGACCTCGCCGCCGAGAGCATGTTCGAGTATGGCAGCCGGGTCGGCTTCTGGCGGCTAATGCGGCTGTTCGCCGAGCGCGGGCTGCCGATGACGGTGTTCGCCTGCGCGCTGGCGCTCGAACGCAACGCGCCTGCGGCGGCGGCCATCCGGGAAGCCGGGCACGACATCTGCTGCCATGGCTGGCGCTGGGTGGAGCATTTCAGGCTCGACGAGGCCACCGAGCGCGAGCACGTCCGGCGCGCCGTCGAGAGCCTGCGGCGCACCGTGGGCGTGCGGCCGCTCGGCTGGTATTGCCGCTATGGGCCTTCGGTCAACACGCGCCGGCTGCTGATGGAGGAAGGCGGCTTCCTCTACGACAGCGACAGCTACGCCGACGAGCTGCCCTGGTACGTCATGGCCGAGGGGCGGCCGCAACTGGTGGTGCCCTACACGCTGACCAACAACGACCTGAAATGGGGCACCGGCAACCTCGGCACGGGCGAGGATTTCTTCGTGGCCCTCAAGGAAGGAGAATTCTAACTTGAGGTAGCGCTTGGGTTCCGGCATGTTCGCGGCCTTTACCGGGGAGGCTGCGGATGTCTGCGGGTGGGCTGTGCTGCAAGCGGTGCGGCGGTTCGGATTACGGGAAAAGCGGGCTGGCGCGCGGGCATCAGCGGTATCGCTGCTGGGCGTGCGGCTGTCATTTCACCGACACGCCTTTGCGGGGCAAGCCGCCTGCCATGAAGGCGTTGGCGGTGCTGCTGTATGGCATGGGCGGCATGAGCTTCAGCGCCATCGGCCGCTTGCTGGGCGTCAGCGACGTGGCGGTGCTGAAATGGATACGGGCGGAGGCGTCGGCTTTGCCGGAGCCGGAGGTCGGGGCCGGCGTGGTCACGGTGGAGGTGGACGAGATGTGGCACTTCCTGGAAAGAAGTCTGCCAAGCTCTGGGTCTGGCGGGCCTATGACGTGGATCAGCGGCGCACCGTGGCCTGGGTATTGGGCGGGCGTGATGATGCGACCTGCCGACGCTTGCTCGACAGGGTCGGGCTGCGCGGCAAAACGTTCATCACCGACGACTGGGAAGGCTGCCACCGGCTGATCCCCCAAGACCAGTTGTCCACCGGCAAGGACCTGACGTTCCCCATCGAGCAGGACAACGGCAGCGTCCGCCACTATCCGCCCGCTTCCGGCGCCGGACCAAGGTGGTGTCCAAGTGCCGCACCATGGTGGACCTGTCGCTGCGCCTGCTGCACCACCTGCAAGACCCGGCCAACTACGCCGCATATGCCGCGAAGTTCGCAACTATCTTCGGTTAGGACTCTC
>CAXTTB010000556.1:0-2935 GCA_964246905.1 uncultured Acetobacteraceae bacterium
GATAACGGGCAATCGACAATTGGTAATCCGTCCTGCTATATCGGACGACATAGGCAAGGTCAGACGCCTGCTTGTCGCGACGTGGCACGATACGTATGACGGCCTACTCGGCGTCGAACGGGTCACGGACACCACCGACCGATGGCACGCCCTGGACGTGCTGGCGGCGCAGTCGGCGCGTCCGAATGCCTCCTTCCTGGTGGCGCTCCGGGACGACGAGGTGGTCGGCCACGCCTTCGCTGTCGAGCAAGATCGGGGCGTCCTGCTGCTTTCCCGCCCCTACATCCTGCCTGGCCAACAGCGTCAGGGCATCGGTGGAGGGCTGCTCCAGGCGGTGCTGAGGCGCCATCCTGGCACGACCCGAGTACAACTCGTCGCCGAGGCCAGGAACACGAAGGCTCTGGCCTTCTACGGCCGGCACGGGTTCGTGGTGGCGGGCGAGATTGATGAAGAAGAGATGCGACCGCAATGCATGGAGATGGTCGTCGGTGGTGGCAGTGTTCCGCCGTCTGGGCGGGCTGGCAGCGCCTCGGGACCGCAAGGGTGCAGCAGCGAGGACGAGGGAAAATCCAAGTGGGTCTGAGAGGAAGCTGTCTGTGCGGAGCCGTGCGTTACGAGGCGGACCAACTCGATATGCCGATTGGGCACTGCCACTGCGGACCTGCCGCAAGGCGCACGCTGCCGCTTACACGTCCACGGCCGGCGTCATGCGCGAACACTTCCGCTGGACAGCGGGCGAGGACAGGCTTTCCGCCTACGAGTCCTCGCCGGGCAAGCTGCGCTGCTTCTGCTCGATGTGCGGCACGCAGTTGCTGGCGGAGCGCCCAGCCCAGCAGC
Organism: uncultured Acetobacteraceae bacterium; assembly: GCA_964246905.1. Taxonomy (GTDB): domain Bacteria; phylum Pseudomonadota; class Alphaproteobacteria; order Acetobacterales; family Acetobacteraceae; genus CAHJXG01. Next base: position 838 of record CAXTTB010000556.1, read on the forward strand.
ATGTCATTCTTCCGGTGGCAACGCTGGACGATGATCCGGGCACGCGCCCGGCCATGCACATCTGGACCTCGCACGACGCCTCTTGGCTTACGGACGGCGAGGACCTGCCCCGTTGCCTTGGCTTGCCGACCCGCAGGAAACACGGATGACCATGTATGTTCCCCGGCAGTTCAGGGAGGAGCGCCCCGAGGTTCTGGCGCGCGCCATGCGCGGCATCCAGCTTGCGGCCCTGGTGACGCCTGGCCCGGAGGGCTTGCAGGTATCGCATGTGCCCATGGTGCTCAAGGAGGCCGGGGACGGGGCATGGGCCTTGGAGACGCACGTCGCCCGACCCAACCCGCATTGGACGCTCGCCGCCGCCGGGGCCGCGTCCGTCGCGGTGTTCCAAGGGCCGCAGGCGTACGTGTCGCCATCCTGGTACGCGGCCAAGCGCGAGCACGGCAAGGTGGTCCCGACCTGGAACTACATCGCGGTCCATGCCCACGGCCAGCTTGAGGCCATTGAGGACCAGGCCTGGCTGCTCGCGCATCTTGACGACCTCACGAGGGCGAACGAGGCCGGGCGCGAGCACCCGTGGGAGGTCTCGGACGCGCCGCCCGACTTCGTGCAGGGCCTGACGCGGGCCATCGTCGGCTTGCGGCTGCGGGTCGCGCGGGTGGAGGGCGCGTGGAAGATGATCCAGCACCGGGGCGAAGGCGACCGGCTGGGGACCATCAGCGGCCTTGAGGCGGACCCGCACGGGCGTGCGGTGGCGGAGGTCATGCGCGGATTGGAAGCGGCCCGAGCCAAGGCATGAAGCCCCGATGTGATTGACGAAAAGGACCTGCCAGGCCATCTCGATCCATGGCCCGGCAACACACTGGAAAACCCGCTCCTATCCAATTTTCAGTATGTCAGTAGAAACAGGCACACCCCACGGTGACACATAATGACAGCAGTGACGAACAAAGCTGACCTGGCGCCCACGCAAACCGACTGGAAGCGCCTGCGCTCCATGACCGACGAGGACATTGCCCGCGCCGTGGCCGACGACCCCGATGCGGCCCTAATCCTCAGGGCCGACGAGCTGCAGCGCTACAAGCCGGCCCCGGCGCGCAGCAAGCGTTGAGCCTGCCCCTTGGCGGTTTCCCGCCCGGGTACGAGTGGGACGAAGCCAAGAACCAAGCCAACATCCGCAAGCACGGCATCGACTTCCGCGACGCCGTGCACGTGTTCGACAAGCCGACGCTGGACCGCCTGGACGACCGGGAGGACTACGGCGAGATCCGGATGGACTCCATTGGCGACCTGGGCGGCCTGGTGGTTGTCAACGTCACCCATGCCGACTGGCAGGAACATACCCCCCGGTTGATTTCCGCCCGCTTGGCGACACATGCCGAGCGGACCGCCTATCTGGAGTTTGAGCGCGAACTGTCGGCCAAATATGCCCGCGGCCCGGACGAAGAACGGGACGGCGTCTGAAAAGCGTGCCCAGGCCAAGGTTGGTGGAAGCGGAAGAAGGGTTTGCGTCCACGCCGGCGCTGCCGACGCGCGGGGTCGGCGCGCAAGCGGTGGCGCTGAGATGCCCGATTGGCTCGCTTGTCCGTTATGATACCTGGCAAAACACTCCATACATGTAGCCGCTCGCACTCATCGGCGGCTGTGCTCGCCATCATCGCCGGTTCTGGCTCACATTGTCTGACAATGGCCGCGCGCTGAGGCACACGCTTTCTGCCCGCGTGCTCGCAATCGGAACGGCGTGCTCGCAATCGAGGGGTCGTGCTCACGTTTGGCGCCACTGGGGCGTTCGCACAAACCCTGGTTTCTGAGCAGACCGGAATCGTGTTGTTCCAAGGCCGCCCGAGAAGCCGAAATCCTTCTCAAAACAGTTCTTGATTGCCTGTTCTTGGAATGCCAGGCCCGACACGGCTTTCGAGAACGCGGAGGCGCTGGATGCGGGTGGGCTACGCCAGGGTCAGCACGATGGACCAGTCGCCCGATCTGCAGCTTGAGGCGCTCCGGCGGGCCGGGTGCGAGCGGGTCTATATCGAGCGCGCGTCCGGTGCGCGACGACCGGCCGGAGCTGGCCCGGGTGCTCAGGGACGTGCTGCGGGCCGGG
>CAXTTB010000557.1:0-2927 GCA_964246905.1 uncultured Acetobacteraceae bacterium
GCGCCCCACAGCGCGAGGCGACGGCCCGGCCACTCGGCGGCGGCCAGCCAGGCCAGCGCCGCCGCGGTGCCGGGGCTGGGCAGGAACTCGGCCTCCGTCAGGCGCGGCGCGTGCACGAAGGGCAGCGCCAGTTGGCGGAGGGCGTTCACGGTGAGGGCATCATGGGGGGTCGAGGTAGAGCGGGCTTTGCAGATAGCGCCGCAGCCAGAAGCGCAGCAGCACGCCGATGGCCGCCGCCACCGGCACCGCCATCAAGACGCCCAGGAACCCGAACGCCGCGCCGCCGGCGAACAGCGCGAAGATCACCCAGACCGCGTGCAGCTCCACCCGGTCGCCGAGGAAGCGCGGGTAGATCACGTAGCCCTCCAGGATCTGCCCCAGGACGAGCACCCCCGCCACCGTCACGACGCCGGCCCAGTCCGGGAACTGCGCGAAGGCGAGGCCGATGCTGGCGACGCCGCCGGTGATGCTGCCGACGTACGGGATGAACGACAGCAGCCCGGCCGAGATGCCGACGATCAGCCCGAGGTCCAGGCCCACCGCGGACAGCGCCACCGCGTAGTACAGCGCCAGCGCCACGCAGCACAGCGCCTGGCCGCGCAGCCAGGCGGACAGGATGCGGTCCACCTCCCGCGCCTGCGCCCGCAAGACGTCGGCGTAGCGGCGCGGCAGCCAGCTATCGACCCGCGCCACCGCCCGGCGCCAGTCGCGCAGCAGGTAGAACGCGCCCACGGGCGTCACCACCACCAGCGCCAGGACGTTGAACAGGGCGAAGCCGCCGCCGACGATCCGGCTGAGCGCCGACGCCAGGAAGGCCAGCATGGCGCCGGCCTGGCCGCCCACCAGGTCGCGCAGCCGCTCGTCCACGAACTCGGAGCCGAGGCGCTCCTGCAGGTGGCCGATGACCTCGCCGGCCCACAGGCGCACGGAGTACACGTAGCTCGGCACCCGGCTGATCAGGATGCCGACCTGCGCCAGCAGCAGCGGATACAGCAGCAGGGCGAACAGCAGCCCGGCCGCGACCAGCGCCACCACCATCAGCAGCGCCGCGGCGCCGCGCGGCATCCCCGCCCGGGTCAGCCGCGTGGTGGGCGGGTCCAGGAAGTAGGCGATGCCCGCCGCCATCACGAAAGGCAGCAGGATGGAGGCGAACAGGTGCAGCGCCGCCGCCAGCACGAGCAGCATCCCGGCCAGCAGGCCGAACCGCTGCGCCCGGGTCGCATGGCGCAGGGGAAACCCCGGCTGGGCAGCAACAACCCCAGGAGACACCCCAGGAGACGCGCCAGGAGACGCGCCAGGGGACGCAAGCGGGGGCGTGGGTTCGGGCAGCAGGTCCAAGGCTTTCATCACCGTGCTTTCAGCGCCTCACCCTTATCTACGGCGCGCAGCCTTCCAAACATAGGCGGCGCCGGACCCGAGCGTGGTCGCAGCCGCCGTCCAGATCAACAGGGCGCGCAGCCACGGCGCCTGCAGCCCGAACCCTTCCAGGAACAATACCACGCCGACCAGCAGCAGTTGCAGCGCCGTGTTGAGCTTGGACAGCAGCATCGGCTTGATCCGCACCGGGATCGCGAGCCGCCACATCAGGCCGATCCCGCCCAGGATCACCAGGTCGCGGAACACCACGAGGATGGCGATCCAGCTCGGCAGCACGCCGATGGCCGCCAGCGTCACGAACATGCAGACCAGCAGCGCCTTGTCCGCCACCGGGTCCAGCATGGCGCCGAGCGCGCTGCCGCCGCGGCGCCGGGCCAGCCAGCCGTCCACCGCGTCCGACACCCCGGCCAGCGCGAACAGGCCGAAGGCCAGCCCGGTCTCGCGCTGGATCACCAGCCACACCGCGGCCGGCACGGCGCACAGCCGGGCGAAGGTTATGATGTTGGGCAGGTTCAGCCCGGCGTGCCCGCCGCGCGGCGGCACGGCCGATGCCGCCGCGTCGCCGCCGCCTCTGTCCTGACCCGTCATCCCCGGCTATTACCGCATCGAAGCCCGGCGTCACAGGACCATTGGCATGACCGACACCCCTTCCCGCCCCGATGGGATGACTGGCACGACGGCTGGCGCGACGGCTGGCGCAACCTACCGCGACGCCGGCGTGGACATCGTGGCCGGCGACGCGCTGGTGGAGCGCATCAAGCCGCTGGCGCGCGCCACGTCGCGGGCCGGGGTGATGGGCGGGCTTGGCGGCTTCGGCGCCTTGTTCGACCTGCGCGCCGCCGGCTTCCGCGACCCGGTGCTGGTCAGCAGCACGGACGGGGTCGGCACCAAGCTCAAGGTCGCCATCGACACCGGGCGGCATGACGGCGTGGGCATCGACCTCGTGGCCATGTGCGTCAACGACCTGGTGGTGCAGGGGGCGGAGCCGCTGTTCTTCCTGGACTACTTCGCGACCGGCGCCCTGTCGGTGGAGCACGCCGCCCGCGTGGTGGCCGGCATCGCCGAGGGCTGCAAGCTCGCCGGCTGCGCCCTGGTCGGGGGCGAGACCGCGGAGATGCCGGGCCTCTACGCCGCCGGCGACTACGACCTGGCCGGGTTCAGCGTGGGGGCGGCGGAGCGCGGCGCCCTGCTGCCTTCGGGCGTCGCGCCCGGGGACGCCGTGCTGGGCCTGCCGTCCAGCGGGGTGCATAGCAACGGGTTCTCCCTGGTGCGCCGGATCGTCGGCATGAGCGGCCTGTCCTGGGACGAGCCGGCGCCGTGGGCGCCCGGGGAGACGCTGGTGGAGACGCTGGCGGAGGCGCTGATGCGGCCGACCCGGATCTACGTGAAGCCGCTGCTGGCGCTGCACCGCGCCGGGCTGCTGCGGGCGGCGGCGCACGTCACCGGGGGCGGCCTGCCCGGCAACGCGCCGCGCATGTTGCCGGACGGGACGCGCGCCGTGCTGGACGCGGGCGCCTGGCCGCTGCCGCCGGTGTTCCGCCGGCTTGGGC
>CAXTTB010000558.1:0-2920 GCA_964246905.1 uncultured Acetobacteraceae bacterium
TTCCACTACAACCCGGCGCACATGCTGGCGGTGACGTTCTTCTTCACCACGACGCTGGCGCTGTCGCTGCACGGCGCGCTCGTGCTGTCGGCGGCGAACCCGCCCAAGGGCCAGGCGGTCAAGACGGCGGAGCACGAGAACACGTTCTTCCGCGACACCATCGGCTGGTCCATCGGCACGCTGGGCATCCACCGGCTGGGCCTGTTCCTGGCGCTGTCCGCCGGGTTCTGGAGTGCCGTGTGCATCATCATCAGCGGGCCGTTCTGGACCCGCGGCTGGCCGGAGTGGTGGGGCTGGTGGCTCAACCTGCCGATCTGGAAATAACGAAAAGGGGGAGCGCAACCATGGCCGAGTATCAAAACCTCTTCACCCGCGTCCAGGTCCGCGGACCCGTCTATGCCGGCGTGCCCGTCACCGGCACCAGTTGGACGCGGTCGGGCAAGCCGTTCTACATCCACCTGTTCGGCGTGCTGGGCGACGCGCAGGTCGGGCCGCTCTACCTGGGCATCACCGGCATCGCCTCTCTCGTTTGCGGCTTCATCGCGTTCGAGATCATCGGCCTCAACATGTGGGCCTCGGTGGACTGGAGCCCGGTGCAGTTCCTGCGCCAACTGTTCTGGCTGGCGCTGGAGCCGCCGGCGCCGAGCTACGGCCTGCGCCTGCCGCCCTTGGCGCAGGGCGGCTGGTGGCTGATGGCCGGGTTCTTCCTGACCGCCTCGATCCTGCTGTGGTGGACGCGGGTCTATATGCGGGCGCGGGCGCTCGGCATGGGCACCCACGTCGCCTGGGCGTTCGCGGCCGCCATCTGGCTCTACCTCGTGCTCGGCTTCATCCGTCCGCTGCTGATGGGAAGCTGGAGCGAGGCGGTGCCGTTCGGCATCTTCCCGCACCTCGACTGGACGGCGGCGTTCTCGCTGCGCTACGGCAACCTGTTCTACAACCCGTTCCACATGCTCTCCATCGTGTTCCTGTACGGCTCCACCCTGCTGTTCGCCATGCACGGCGCGACCGTGCTCGCCATCAGCCGCTTCGGCGGCGAGCGCGAGCTGGAGCAGATCGTGGACCGCGGCACCGCGTTCGAGCGCGGCACGCTGTTCTGGCGCTGGACCATGGGCTGGGCCGCGACGGCCGAGAGCATCCACCGCTGGGCCTGGTGGTTCGCCGTGCTCTGCCCGCTGACCGGCGGCATCGGCATCCTTCTGACCGGAACAGTTGTGGACAACTGGTACCTTTGGGGCGAGAAGCATGGCATCGCGGCCCATTACCCGGCCGTGTGGGGCGTGGTGACGGACCCGCTCCTTTCACAGGGAGCCGCAAAATGATGCCCGGCGTTAAGCTCGGCCTTGGCCTCGTCGGCGCGGTGGGCGCCGCGCTGCTCGGGATCGCGATGCTGTCGCAGTTCCAGGCGCCGCGCCTGGAGGAGGTGCAGCGCGGCTACCGCGGCACCGCCATGCAGGTGAACTACAACGAGAAGGAGCTGACCAAGTACCTGGCGGCGAACAAGGTGCCGGCGGCGCTGCCGCAGGCGCCGTCCGCCGGGCCGAAGGCGGGGCAGGTCTATAAGAACGTCGAGGTGCTGGGCGACCTGAGCGTGGCGCAGTTCACCCGGCTGATGGTCTCCATCACCCAATGGGTGTCGCCGAAGCAGGGCTGCGCCTACTGCCACAACACCAACAACATGGCCGAGGACAACCTCTACACCAAGATCGTCTCGCGGCGCATGTTCCAGATGACGCAGCACATCAACGCCGACTGGCAGGCGCACGTCCAGGGCGTCGGCGTCACGTGCTACACCTGCCACCGGGGCAACCCGGTGCCGAACAACATCTGGTTCACCGACCCCGGCACGCGGACGCCGGGCGGCGCCATGATCTCCGCAGGTCCCGCGGTGGGCAAGAACATCGCGGCCCAATCGGTGAACTACGCCTCGCTGCCCTATGACCCGTTCACGCCGTTCCTGGAAGGCGACCACTCGATCCGCGTGCAGGGGGAGGAGGCGCTGCCCGGCTCCAACCGGCACTCCATCAAGGAGGCGGAGTGGACGTTCGCGCTGATGAACTACTTCGGCAACTCGCTCGGGGTGAACTGCACGTACTGCCACAACAGCCGGGCGTTCAGCGACTGGTCGCAGAGCAGCCCGGCCAAGGTGGTGGCATGGCACGGCATCAACATGACCCGGGACCTCAACAACGGCTACCTGAAGTCGCTCGCCAACGCCTGGCCGGCGAACCGGCTGGGTCCGACGGGCGACTCGCCGAAGCTCGCCTGCGCCACCTGCCACCAGGGCGTTTACAAGCCGCTCTATGGCGTGAACATGGTGAAGGACTTCCCGGAGCTGTCGCATCCCGGCGGGGCAGGGGTGGATTACCTCAACGCGGCCTGGACTCCGCCCAACGGCTCGATGCAGCAGGCCATCCCGGCGGGCCAGCCGAGGATCGGCGAGTAAGGGGGCTGATGAAGGGCGTGGCCGAGACGGCCGCGCCCCAGCCGCGTTGATCTTGCTGGCGTTCGATCCCTCCCCATCATATCCAGTTCACGCCGGAGGTTTCGCCGTGCGGGTTGCGATGCGCCGCCCGTTATGCGACCGCTTCCGCAGCAACTGGTTTCGACGAAGGGCAGGGGTCGTGCATGGATAGCATGGAAGTCAACAAGGCGGTCGCCGCGTTCTTGATCGCAGGCATCGCCTTCATGGGGTCCGGGCTGATCAGCGACGCCCTGGTGCATCCGAAGGCCATCAAGGGCACCGCGATCAAGGTTGACCTGCCGAGCGAGCAGACCGCCGCCGCCGCGCCCGCCGAGGCGGAGCCGCCGATTGCCGCCCTGCTGGTGTCCGCCGACCCGGGCCGCGGCGAGGCGGGCGTCAAGCGCGCCGGCTGCGTCGCCTGCCACAGCTTCAACGAAGGCGGCAAGGCGGGCGTCG
>CAXTTB010000559.1:0-2909 GCA_964246905.1 uncultured Acetobacteraceae bacterium
GGCGGGGCGCTCTATCACCTCGCGGGGGGCTATGCGGTTGACCATGCCCTCCGACAGCAGGCGGACCCGCGGCGGCGTATGGTCGGGCTGCGGCACGGGGCGGAGCATGGGGCTGTCTAGCACGGGCGGGGAGGGGCGGACTACACTGGCCTTCGCATCCAAGCGGGGACCCCTCCATGCCCGACGCCGGCCTGCTTCCCATCGACCCCGGCGCCCGCCGCGCCATCCTCGACGCGGTGGAGGGCCTGGCCGACGATGGGGTGGCGCTGCTGGCGCAACTGGTGCGACACCGCAGCGTGCTGGGCGAGGAGGCGGGCTGCCTCGACGCCATGGCGGAGGCGTTCGCCGGGCTGGGCTTGGCGCCCCGGCGGGTGCCGGTCGATGCGGCGGCGCTGGCCGGGGCGCCGGGCTTCTCGCCGCCGCTGATCCCTTATGCCGGGCGCGACAACGTGGCGGCGGTGCACCGTCCGCGGGACGCGCGGGGGCGCAGCCTGATGCTGCAGGGCCACGTCGATGTGGTGCCGGAGGGCGCGGCCGACCTGTGGACCACCCCGCCGTTCGAGCCGGTCATCCGCGGTGGCCGCATGTACGGCCGGGGCGCGGGCGACATGAAGGCGGGCCTCGTGTCCATCGTCATGGCCTGCACGGCGCTGCGCCGGGCCGGGCTGCAGCCGGCGGCGGAGCTGCAACTGGCCGCGGTGATCGAGGAGGAGTGCACCGGCAACGGCGCGCTCGCGGTGATGCATGCGCTGCCGCGCCCGGACGCCTGCCTGATCCCCGAACCCGGCCCGGGCTTCCCCGCGCTGTACGTGGCGGAGGTCGGCGTGGTCTGGGCCTGGGTGACGATCACCGGGCGCCCCGCCCATGTGCGGGAGATGCAGGCGGGCGTGAACGCCATCGAGGCCGCCTACGTGCTCATGGAACGCTTCCGCGCCTACGAGGACGCGATGAACCGGGCCGAGCGCCGGCACCCGGCCTTCGCCGGCGACAACCACCCGGTCAACGTCAACTTCGGCACGCTCACGGGCGGCGAGTGGAACAGCAGCGTGGCGACCCGCGCCCGGCTCGGCGTGCGTGTGGGCGTCATGCCCGGCCACAGTTGCCACGACGTGCGGGCGGAAGTCGAGCGCCTGGTCGAGGACGCCGCCGCCGACCCCAGGCTGCGCGGCACCCGGCTCGCGGTGGAGTTCCAAGGCTTCCTGGCCGATGGCTGCGTGTTCCCGCCGGAACAGCCGATCTCGCTCGCGGCTTCGGCGCTGCACCGGGAGGTGACGGGCGCTGAGCTGCGCCAGTACAGCGCGACCGGGCTGACCGACGCGCGGCATTACGCGCTGCATGGCGGCACGCAGGCGACGTGCTACGGCCCGGACGCCGACAACATCCACGGCATCGACGAAAGCGTGGGGCTGGACGCCATGCACGACGTGACCCGGGTGCTGGCGCTGCTGATCGCCGGGTGGTGCGGGGTGGAGGCGGCCTGAGCAGGCTGTCGCGGCAAGCATGGGAGAAAGACATTGGACAGCCTTGCATCCTGGGCGCGTCTCGGCCTGCTGCTGCTGGTGAGTTCGATCGGCGGCGTCGGCATGTGGTCCGTGGTGGTCACTCTGCCGGCCGTGCAGGCGGAGTTCGGCGTGGCCCGTGCCGGCGCGGCGCTGCCTTACACCCTCACCATGCTGGGCTTTGCCGCGGGCGGCATTTTGATGGGCCGGGCGACCGACCGCTTCGGCATCGCGCGGGTCGCCGCCTTCGCCGGCGTAGTGCTTGCGGCCGGCTATGCGCTCGCCAGCCGCACGCACGGCCTGCTGGCCTATGCGTCCGTGCATGGCGTGCTGATCGGGATGCTCGGCTCGGGGGCGCTGTTCGGGCCGGTGATGGCCGACGCGTCGCTGTGGTTCCGCCGCCGGCGCGGCCTCGCCGTGGCGATTGCGGCGTCCGGCAACTACGTGGCGGGCGCGGTGTGGCCGCCGGTCGTGGCCGCAGCGACGCAGAACTACGGTTGGCGCGCTGCCGAACTCGGCATCGGCATGGTCATGCTGCTCACGATCCCCCCGCTGGCCTGGCTGCTGCGCGCTTCGCCTCCCGCGCAGCAAAGCGCCGTGGGCGCCACGGCTGCGGCGGCCACGGCGCAGGCGCGGCTGGGTCTGGCCCCGGGCGTGCTGCTGGCGCTGCTCGTGGTCGCGGGCCTCGGGTGCTGCGTCGCGATGGCGATGCCGCAGGTGCACATCGTCGCTTATTGCGGAGACCTCGGCTACGGCCCGGCGCGCGGCGCGGAGATGCTGTCCCTCATGCTCGGGCTTGGCATCGTCAGCCGGGTGGGGTCCGGCTGGATCGCCGACCGCATCGGCGGCCTGCCGACCCTGCTTGCCGGCTCCGTGCTGCAACTGGCGTCGCTGTCGCTGTTCCTGTTCTTCGACTCGCTCACCTCGCTTTACGTGATCTCCGGGCTGTTCGGGCTGTTCCAAGGCGGCATCGTGCCGAGCTACGCGATCATCGTGCGCGAGTATTTTCCGCCGCGCGGCGCGGGTGCGAAGGTGGGGCTTGTGCTTGCCGCGACGGTTGTCGGCATGGCGCTAGGCGGCTGGATGACCGGGGTGATCTTCGATCACACCGGATCGTATCGCCTTGCCTTCGCCAACGGGATGGCCTGGAACCTCCTGAACGGTGCCGTCGCCGCCGCGCTGATATGGCGCGCGCATTTCCGGCGCGGCGGCGGTGCGGGGGCCGCGCGGGCGGCGACGGCGTAAGCATCCCGCTACCAGGGCAGCACCGCGCCGCTGTAGTCGTAGAACGCCGACCCAGGCTCCCCGCGATGCGCCAGGATCGTGTCCACCAGGCCGCGGGCGCTGGTCTCGACATCGAGCGGCGCGCTGCCCCCGCCCATGTCCGTCCGCACCCAGCCGGGATGCAGC
>CAXTTB010000560.1:0-2893 GCA_964246905.1 uncultured Acetobacteraceae bacterium
GAACAGCGTGCCGACCGGGGCGATCGCCCGCGCCGCGCTCGCGGCGCGCGAGGCCTGCTTCTCCCTGCTGGCGCAGTCGGGGCTGGAGCCGGTGTTCCACATCGGCATCGACCTCGGCGCGGCGCTCGGCTGCACGCTCGGGCACGAGCCGCGGGTGTTCAACCTGTGGGGCGACGTGGTCCGCATGGCCGGGCTGATGGCGCAGAGCGCCTCGGACAGCGGCTCGATCCAGGTCAGCGAGCGCGCCTACGGGCCGTTGCGCCAGCAGTTCCTGTTCCGCCCGCGCGGCGTGTTCTATGCGCCGCGCGTCGGCACGTCGCGCATCTTCACCCTGGCCGGCCGCCGATGAGCCGATCGCTCGCCATCCGCCCGGCGCTGGCCGCCGTGGGGCGCTTCGGCCGCGCCCGCGTCGGCTTCCCGCTGATGCTGGCCGCCGCGTCCTGGGGCGTGCTGCGGGAAGCGGTCCGCCCGGCGTCCTGGCGGCGCACGGTGCGCCAGGAGTTCAACCTGTCCATGCGCCAGGCCACCGGCGGCGGGCTGGCGACGGTCCTGGTGACGGCCTCGCTCGCCGGGGTCGGCATGGTGTACGAGGCGCTGTACTGGCTGGGCGTCGCCGGGCAGGCGCAGCTCACCGGGTCGATCCTGGTCGCCGTACTGGTGCGGGAGCTGACGCCGCTGCTGGTCGGGCTGATCCTGCTGGGGCGCAGCGGCATGTTGACCGTCACCGAGCTGGGCACGATGCAGGCGGGCGGGCAGATCCGCGCGATGCTCGCCCAGGGAATCGACCCGTTCCTGCTGCTGGTGCTGCCGCGGACGCTGGCCTTCGCGCTCAGCAGCTTCACCCTCGGCATCATCTTTGCCGCCACCGCCCTGGTGTTCGGCTTCATCGTCAGCGGGGCCATCGGCAGCGTGCAGGACAGCCTGTGGACTTTCCTCGACCGGGTGCTCGGGGCGGTGACGGTGCGGGACTACCTGGTGGTGCCCGTCAAGCTGCTGACCATCGGCTTCCTGGTCGGGCTGAGTTCCTGCCTCACCGGCCTGGATGCCCGCGAGGACGACGACCTTTCGACCCTGATCCCGCGCGGCTTCGTCCATGGCATCCTGGCCGTGATGATCGCCAGCATCGCCTTCACCCTGACCGCCTAGCCGATGGCGCCCGGGCCGGTCCTCCACCTCGCCGCCGCCCTGCCGATCCTGGGGGAGGACAGCGCGCTGCCGAACGTCCCGTTCGACCTGCGGCTGATGCCCGGGGAGTGCGCCCTGATCGAGACCTCCGACCCGGCGCGCAGCACGGCATTGGCCGAGCTGTGCAGCGGCATGGCGGCGCTGCGCCAAGGCGAGGCGCGGTTCATGGGCTACGACTGGGCCGGCCTCGACCGGGAGCGGGCGGCGGCGCTGCGCGGGCGGATCGGCCGCATCCACCACCGGGGCGCCTGGATCGACATGCTCGGCACCCACGTCAACGTCATGCTGTCCCGCCTGCACCACACGCGCGAGCCGGAAGCCGCCGTCACCCGGTCGGCGACGGACCTCGCGCGGCACCTCGGGCTGCCGGGCCTGCCGGTGGCGCGGCCCGACCGGCTTTCGGAGGGCGACCTGATGCGCGCGGCCTGCGTGCGGGCGTTCCTGGGGGAGCCGCAGCTCCTGCTGCTGGAACACTCGATCACCCCGGACCGCCCGGGGCTGACCGCGCCGCTGCTCGACCTGCTGTCCCGGGCGCTCGACCGCGGTGCCGCGGCGGTCTGCTTCACCCGGGACGTGCCGTTCTGGCAGGCGCAGAGTTTTCCCTTGGCCCAGCGCCTGTATCTGCTGGACGATGGGCTGAAACCGATGCCGAGCACCTGATGCTGCAGAAGCGCCGCCCCGACGACCCGCCCCGGCTGCTCCGCCTGCGCCACACCGACGAGTGGGTCGGCGTGCTGGTGGTGCTGGCGCTGGCGCTGTTCTTCGGCGCGATCTTCGAGGCCGGCGTGCTGCGGCGCTGGCTGCGTCCGGACCTGCAACTGCGCATCGTGCTGCCGCAGGCCGGGTTCGGCGGGCTGGCGGCGGGCGCCGACATCGACGTGCTCGGCACCCATGGCGGGTCGGTGCGGGAGATCGTGCTGAATCCCAACGGCGAGCTGTACGCGCTCGCCACCATCGAGCGGCAGGCGGAGGCGTTCATCCAGCGCGACAGCAAGGCCACCATCCGCCTGCGCTACGGCGTCGCCGGCGCCGCCTATGTCGATGTCAGCCGCGGCACCGGCACGCCGATGAACTGGCGCTACGCCGTGCTGACCGCGGCCGTCGAGCCGAACCCGGCCGACCTGATCACCGCGACGCTCAACAAGGTGACGGCGGACCTGGTGCCGACGCTGGAGCACGCGCAGCACGCCATGGCGGCGCTGGACGACATCGTGGGCGGGATCAAGGCGGGCCAAGGTTCGGCCGGGCGGCTGCTGGTGGATGACGGGCTGGTCCGCCAGGCGGAGGACACGGTGGGGACGCTCAAGGCGGAGATCGCCCAGCTTGGCCCGATCCTGGCGCTGGTGCCGGGCCTGCTGAGCCAGTCGCGCGGCGTGCTGGCCAACGCGCAGTCCATCTCCCATGACGCCGCGCGGGCCACGCCGCAGCTTCCCGGCCTGATGCGGAGCGCCGCCGACAGCGCGGGCAGCCTGCCGGCGCTGCTCACCCAGGCGCAGACGACGACGGCGGAGCTGGGCCGGCTGCTGGTGCAGTTGCGCGGGTCCTGGGTGCTGGGCGGCGATGGGGCGCCGAAGGCCAACGCGCTGCGCCTGCCGCCGCGGGAGATCCGGCCCTGACCATGCGGCACGGCGCCATGGCGCTGCTGCTCCTGCTGGCCGGCTGCGGCGGACGCGGGGGGGCGGGGGCGGCGCCGGCCCCCGCGGGGGGG
>CAXTTB010000561.1:0-2891 GCA_964246905.1 uncultured Acetobacteraceae bacterium
GTCGCAGACCGCCGCCGCAGTCGCCCGCGGCTTTGCCACGCATGACCCGGCGGTTGCCGTCTGCGGCGTCGTGCTGAACCGCGTGGGCAGCGAGCGGCACCGCCTGGGCGCCAGCGTCGCCATCGAGGCGGCCGGCCTGCCGGTGCTCGGCGCGCTGCCGCGCGACGCTTCGCTCTCTTTGCCGGAGCGGCATCTCGGCCTGGTGCAGGCGGCCGAGCATCCGGACCTGCCGGACCTCCTGCACCGCCTGGCGGACCGGGCCGAGCGGCACCTGGACCTCGACGCCATCCTGCGGCACGCGGCGCCCCTGGCCGGTCCCACCGCGCCCGCTTTCCCCTTGCCGCCGCCGGGCCAATGCGTGGCGCTGGCGGCCGATGCGGCGTTCAGCTTCGTCTATGCCCACCTGATCCAGGGCTGGCGCCGGGCTGGGGCCGAGATCGCCCGATTCTCGCCTTTGGCCGACGAGCCGCCGCCGGAGCACTGCGACGTGTGCTGGCTGCCCGGCGGCTACCCGGAGCTGCACGCGGCGCGGCTCGCCGGGGCCGGGCGGTTCATGGCGGGCCTCGCCCGGTTCGCCGAAACCCGCCCTGTGCACGGCGAGTGCGGCGGGCACATGGTGCTGGGGCGGGGGATCGAGGACGCATCCGGCGCCCGGCATGCCATGGCCGGCCTGCTCGGGCACGAGACCAGCTTCGCGCGGCGCAAGCTGCACCTGGGATACCGGGAAGCGACGCTGCTCGCCGACGCCCCGATTGGCCGCGCGGGCGCCGTGGTCCGCGGGCACGAGTTCCACTACGCCAGCACGACCGATCCCGGGACGGATGCGCCCTTGGCGAGCCTGCGCGACGCCGCCGGGGCGAGCCTGGGCGAGGCGGGCGGGCGGCGCGGGCGTGTCACCGGGAGCTTCTTCCACGTCATCGCCCCGGCAATCTGATGGATTTTCCGGCCGGGGCAACCGACCGGAACACCCTGCGTTCTCGCCCCATCATTTGAGGAGAACCGGCCATGGCAGCTTCAGACGCCTTCAACGATGCGGCACAGGATGCCAAGGAGCAGATCGCGCAGCTCCGCGCCCAGGTGCAGACCCTGATGGCTGAGCGGGTGACGCCGGCCCTCGCCAATGCCGCCGGGACCGCCGAGGACTATGCCCGTCAGGCCCGGGACATGGCGTCCGACCAGACGGAGATGCTCTCCGACCACGTGCGCGAATCGCCCATCGTGGCCATCCTGATTGCGGCCGGCGCGGGCTATTTGCTCGGCCGCATCGCGCGTTAACGGGATGCGTACCGTCGAGCTTGCCAAAGTCGCGGCCTCGGCGGAGGCGCTGCGCCTGCGCCGGGTCGCCGTCCGCCAGGGCAGGCGGGCGATCTTCGGCGTCGGCGCCGCGGTGTTCGGGATCGCCGTCTTCGTGCTGCTGCACGTGGTGGCCTACAACGCCATGGTGCCGGCGCTCTCGCCCTTGATCGCCAGCCTCATCCTCTTGGCGTTCGACCTGATCCTGGCGGCCGTCCTTGGCTACCTCGCGCTCAGCAACAAGCCGGACTCGGTCGAGGACGAGGCGAAGATGATCCGCCAGCAGGCCATCATCGAGATGCGGAAGTCGATGACCCTTGTGGCCATGGCGGGCGAGGCGGCGAGCCTGATGGTGAGACGTCCCCGCAGCGTCACCGTCGTGAAGCCGCGCGGCACGGCGCGGCTCGCCGGGGAGTTGGCGTCGCGGCTGATGGGGCGGGGGTAGGCTGCGGGGTTTTAGGGCGGGGGCTGCCACAGAGGAGGCCCGGCCTTTGACGCCTGACGACCAGCCCATCATCGCCCGTCGGCAAGGCCGGGCCGGGCGCCTGACGATCAACCGGCCCAAGGCGCTCAATGCCATCGACCATGCCATGGTGCGGACCCTGCGCCGCACGCTTGATGAGTGGCGCACTGACCCGGCCATCGAGGCGGTCGTCATCGAGGGTGCGGGAGGCCGGGCCTTCTGCGCTGGGGGCGATATCCGCCGGGTCCGCGATATGGCGGTGGCTGGCCAGTACGCTGCCATCGAGGCGTTCTTCGCCGATGAGTACGCGCTGAACTCGGCCATCGCGCATTACCCGAAACCTTACGTCGCGCTGATCGACGGCGTGTGCATGGGCGGCGGCATGGGCCTGTCCATCCATGGCAGCGTGCGCGTGGTGACAGATGCGGCCGTGCTGGCGATGCCTGAGACCGGGATCGGCTTCTTCCCCGATGTCGGCGCGAGCTTCTTCCTGCCGAGGCTGCCGGGCCACCATGGCATGTACCTGGCGCTGACCGGCACCCGGGTGCAGGGCGCGGAGGCGGTCCGCTTAGGTCTCGCGACCCACTACGTCGCGCGTGACCGGATCGCCGCGCTTGCCGACGAGATTGCCGAGGAAGGGCTGGCAGTCCTCGCCCATGCGACGCAGCCGTTGCCGGCCGGCATAGGTCCTGAACATGAAGCGGCCATCGCCTGTTTCGGCGCTCCCACCGTCGCGGGCATCCTGGACCGTCTCACGAAGCTGGAAACCGCATCGGCGCAGGACGCCATGGACACAATGCGGTCGAGGTCGCCGACTGCCGTGCTGCAAACGTTCGAGTTGATGCGGCTCGGGGTCAGCCTCGCGCTGGATCAGTGCCTGGGCATCGAGCTTGCGCTGACCCGGCATGTCGTGCGCCATCCCGACTTCGCCGAGGGCGTGCGGGCGATGGTGGTGGACAAGGACCGCAATCCCCGCTGGTCCCCACCCAGGATCGAGGACGTGCCGCCCGGCGAGGCTGCGGCACTGTTCAGGCAGATCGCCGCCGGCTGACCCAGCCGGCGGCGGGGGGGGGGGGGGCGGGCCCCCCCCCCCCCCCCCCCCCCCCCCGCGCCGGGCGGGAGGGGGGACGGGACC
>CAXTTB010000562.1:0-2890 GCA_964246905.1 uncultured Acetobacteraceae bacterium
GTGGCGAACCGCGCCGCGACGAGGCACGCCGCCCGGATGCGCGCGCCCCGAATACGCGCACCCCAGATGTGCGCGCCCCGGACCTGCGGGCCGGCGACCGTGGCCGGCCGCGTGACCGGGGGCGGCGCGACGATGACCTGGGTCCGTCCGTGCTGGGGTTTGGCGACGACGTGCCGGCGTTCATGCTGCTGCGCTCCCGCGCGGGCCGCATGTCCGCGCCGGAGCCGGTCGAGAGCGAGTAGCAAGAGGAAGCCAGGATGAACGTCGTCTCCCCGATCCAGCAGCCGGAAGCTGCGGAAGCCAAGCTGATGGAGGACCGCCCGGCGGCGTCCCGCAAGCTCGGGCCGTTCCAATGGGACGACGCTTTGCGGCTCGACGACCAGCTTTCGGAAGACGAGCGCGCGATGCGCGACGCCGCGCACGCCTACTGCCAGGACAAGCTGTTCACCCGCGTGCTCTCCGCCAACCGCCACGAGCGGTTCGACCGTGAGATCATGAACGAGATGGGCGAGATGGGCTTCCTCGGCGCGACGCTCGACAGCCACGGCTGCGCCGGCGTCGGCTACGTCGCCTACGGCCTGATCGCCCGGGAGGTGGAGCGGGTCGATAGCGGCTACCGCAGCGCGTTCAGCGTGCAGTCCTCGCTGGTGATGTACCCGATCTGGGCCTTCGGCTCGGAGGACCAGAAGGACCGTTTCCTGCCGAAGCTGGGCCGCGGCGAGTTCGTCGGCTGCTTCGGCCTCACCGAGCCGGACGCCGGCTCCGACCCGGCCAGCATGAGGACGCGCGCCAAGGCCGTCGATGGCGGCTTCGTGCTGAACGGGTCCAAGACCTGGATCACCAACTCGCCCATCGCGGACGTGTTCGTGGTGTGGGCGAAGAACGACGCGGGCGATATCAAGGGGTATATCCTCGAGAAGGGCATGGCCGGGCTGAGCGCGCCGAAGATCGAGGGCAAGTTCGCGTTGCGCGCCTCCATCACCGGCATGATCATGATGCAGGACGTGTTCGTGCCGGCCGCCAACGAGCTGCCGAACGTCAAGGGCCTGCGTGGTCCGTTCTCCTGCCTGAATAACGCGCGCTACGGCATCAGTTGGGGCGCGCTGGGGGCTGCCGAGTTCTGCTGGCACCAGGCGCGCAGCTACACCATGGAGCGCCAGATGTTCGGGCGCCCGCTGGCGCAGACGCAGTTGATCCAGAAGAAGCTCGCGGACATGCAGACGGAGATCACGCTCGGCCTGCAGGGCGCGCTGCGGCTCGGGCGGCTGATGGAGGAGGGCCGGGCGGCTCCGGAGATGATCAGCCTGATGAAGCGCAACAACTGCGGCAAGGCGCTCGACATCGCCCGGTTGTCCCGCGACATGCACGGCGGGAACGGCATCGCCGACGAGTACCACGTCATCCGGCACGTCATGAACCTGGAAGCCGTGAACACCTACGAGGGCACGCACGACGTGCACGCGCTGATCCTTGGCCGCGCCCAGACCGGCCTCTCCGCCTTCGGGGGATAGTTGCCCGCCCGTCCGCGTCCAGCGCATCGGCGCGGACGGGGACGGGATCGCGGCCCTGCCGGACGGCGCGGCGCTGTTCCTGCCGGGCACGCTGCCGGGCGAGGTGGCGCAGCCCGGCGTCCTCTCACGTCGCGGCGAGGGTTGGACGGCGGAGGCCATAGTGCGGGAGCTGTCCGCCGACCGGGTGACGCCCCCCTGCCCGCATTTCGGGCCGTGCGGCGGCTGCACCTTGCAG
Source organism: uncultured Acetobacteraceae bacterium (assembly GCA_964246905.1). Classification (GTDB taxonomy): domain Bacteria; phylum Pseudomonadota; class Alphaproteobacteria; order Acetobacterales; family Acetobacteraceae; genus CAHJXG01. The sequence goes on from CAXTTB010000562.1 coordinate 1,747, forward strand.
CATTGGCGGGACGAGGCGTACGCCGCCTGGAAGCTGGCGCAGGTGGCCGACGCGCTGCGGCGAATGGGTGCCCCTGACATCGCTCTCACCCTGGCCCGCACCCCGCCCGCCGTCCGGCGCCGCATGGACCTGGCGATCCGGCGCGAGGGTCCGGCCCTGCGCATCGGGCTGCACCGCCGCCGGTCCCGCGAGGTCGTCGATATGCAGGCGTGCCCGGTGCTGCACCCCAAGCTGTTCGCCCTGGTCCAGGCGCTGCGCCCGGTGCTGCTGCGGCTGGCCGGGCTGCGGCGCGAGGGGTCGGCGGTGGTGAACCTGCTGGACAGCGGGCCGGACCTGCTGCTCCGCACCGACGCGCCGCTCACCGCCGGGGACCGCACGCTGCTGACGGCGCTGGCGCAGGCGCACGGGCTGCCGCGCATCAGTTGGGAACCCGGCGCGGCCCGGGGCGGCACTGGCCTGACGGAGCCGGCGTGCAACCTGCGTCCGGCGACGACCGCGTTCAACGGGATCGCCACGCCCATCCCGCCCGGCGCGTTCCTGCAAGCGTCGCGGGAAGGCGAGGCGGCCATCGTCGCCGCCGTGCTGGCGGCGCTGCCGGACGGGTTGGCGGCGAAGGCGCGGATCGTCGAGTTGTTCGCCGGCACCGGCAGCATCACCCATGCCCTGGCCACGCGCGGCCGGGTGCAGGCCTATGAGGGCGACGCCGCGGCCTACGACGCGCTGCGCCGGGCGGCGAACCCCCGGGTGGTCACGACGCGGCGCGACCTGGCCCGGCAGCCGCTGCAGGCGGCGGAGCTGAAAGGCGCCGGGGCCATCGTGCTGGACCCGCCGCATGGCGGCGCGCTGGCGCAGATGCCGGCGCTGGCCGCGAGCGGCGTGCCCATCGTCTATGTGAGCTGCAACCCGGCGGCGCTGGCGCGGGACGGGCGGACGCTGCTGCAAGCGGGGTATCAGGTGGCCTCGGCCGCCGCCATCGACCAGTTCCTGTGGTCGGCCCGGGTGGAAAGCGTGGTGGCGTTCCGCCCGCCCGCGCCGCGCCGGTGATCGCGTTCCGCGACGCCGTGGAGGCCGACCTGCCCGCCGTCGTGCGGCTGCTGGCCGATGACCGTTTCGGCCGGGGGCGGGAACGGGACGAGACGCCGCT
>CAXTTB010000563.1:0-1865 GCA_964246905.1 uncultured Acetobacteraceae bacterium
GCGGGCTCCCACCCCCCACCGGGGTCGGCGCCCCACGCGCGGTGGACGGCATCATAGCCAGAGTCGAGCGTCATCGGCGCCGTCCTTCCCCATCGGTTGTTGCGCTCGCAGGGTGTAATCGGACCCCCGGCAGGCGTTGACAGTTTCTAGACGGTCGGTCTAATAGCGATCAATGTTGTTGGCAAGGTGCTGAACACCATGGTTCGTTGCAGTCCCGGGCGAAGCGGCCGAGGCGTCCAACGCCGGCAGGCTTTGGGTGGGATTGTTGCCAACCGCGAAGAATCGGCCGGCCCCAAGCGTGACCTGCCTGTTCTTACGCAGACTGTCCGATGAAGCCCTTCCACGTCCGCGTCCATCCATCGAAGGCTGGCCTGCCACGCGAGGAGCAGCTCGCCTGGAAGATCGCGGGTGTGGCAGCCGACCCCGTGGCGGTGCCGGAGGCGACCGCGGAGATGATCGTCAACCGCGTGATCGACAACGCGGCCGTGGCCATCGCCAGCGTGAACCGCCATCCCTGCATGAGCGCCCGCGACATGGCGCTGGCGCACCCCGCGGCGCCGGGGCGCGCCGGGTCGACGGTGTTCGGCATGGGGGATGGTGTGCGCGTGAGCCCGGAATGGGCGGCCTGGGCCAACGGCACGGCGGTGCGCGAGCTGGACATGCACGACACGTTCCTGGCCGCCGACTACTCCCACCCCGGCGACAACATCCCGCCGATCCTCGCGGTGGGCCAGCAGCTCGGGCTGGACGGGCAGGCGCTGCTGCGGGGCCTGGCGACGGGCTACGAGATCCACATCGACCTCGTGCGCGCCATCTGCCTGCACGAGCACAAGATCGACCACATCGCCCACCTGTGCCCGGCGCAGGCGGCCGGCATCGGCACCATGCTGGGCCTCGACCAGGCGACCATCTTCCAGGCGGTGCAGCAGGCCGTCCACGTGAGCTTCACGACGCGCCAGTCCCGCAAGGGCGAGATCAGCTCCTGGAAGGCCTACGCCCCCGCCCACTCGGGCAAGCTGGCGATCGAGGCGGTGGACCGGGTGATGCGCGGCGAGGGTGCCCCGTCACCGATCTACGAGGGCGAGGACAGCGTGATCGCCTGGCTGCTGGACGGCCCCAAGGCCAGCTACGCCGTGCCGCTGCCCGAGGCGGGCGAGGGCAAGCGCGCCATCCTGGACAGCTACACGAAGCAGCACTCGGCGGAATACCAGAGCCAGGCGCTGATCGACCTCGCCTTCCGCATGGGCCCGAGGGTCAAGAACTGGGACGACGTGGCCGAGGTGGTGATCGAGACGAGCCACCATACGCACCATGTCATCGGCACCGGCGCCAACGACCCGCAGAAGATGGACCCCAACGCCTCGCGCGAGACGCTGGACCACTCGATCATGTACATCGTCGCGGTGGCGCTCCAGGACGGCGCATGGCACCACGTCCGCAGCTACGCGCCCGAGCGCAAGCAGCGGGCCGACACGGTGCGGCTGTGGCACAAGGTCCGCACCGTCGAGGACCCGAAGTGGACCGAGCGGTACCACGCCAAGGACCACAACCAGCTGGCGTTCGGCGGCCGCATCATGATCCGCATGGCCGACGGCACCGAGGTGGTGGACGAGATGGCGGTGGCCAACGCCCACCCGCTGGGCGCCACACCGTGGAAGCGCGCGGACTACGTGGGCAAGTTCCGCAGCATGACCGAGGGGCTGATCGATGCCGCCGAGGCCCGGCGCTTCCTCGAAGCGTGCGAGGCGCTGCCGACGCTGAAGGCGGGCGAGCTGCACCGCCTGCACGTCGCGATGCCCCAGGGCACGGTGCAGGCCGGCAAGACAGGGATTTTCTAGAACTATCTTGTAGGCGATTTGTCGACC
>CAXTTB010000563.1:1875-2872 GCA_964246905.1 uncultured Acetobacteraceae bacterium
GGGCTGAAGCCCACCCTGCGGGAAGGCAACGTAGGGTGGGCTTCAGCCCACCAAGGGCCAGGCGGCGGCGCCAAGCCTGTGAGACACACCCGAGGGAGGAAACCATGTCCGAAGCAGCCTTGACGAACGCCCCGAAAGGCAAGAAGGGCGTCGGCCTGGCCGGGGTCACGGCCGGCAACACCGCGCTGTGCACCGTGGGCCACACCGGCAACGACCTGCACTACCGCGGCTACGACATCCTCGACGTCGCCGAGACCTGCGAGTTCGAGGAGATCGCCTTCCTGCTGGTCCACGGCACGCTGCCCACCCAGGCGCAGCTCGACGCCTACAAGCAGAAGCTGCGCTCGATGCGCGGCCTGCCCCACGCCGTGCGCCAGGTGCTGGAGGCGCTGCCGCCGGCCACGCACCCGATGGACGTGATGCGCACCGGCATCAGCGCGCTGGGCTGCGTGCTGCCCGAGCGCGAGGACCACAACCCGGCTGGCGCGCGCGACATCGCCGACCGCATCATGGCGTGCGGCGGCTCCATGCTGCTGTATTGGTATCACTGGTCGCATTCGGGCCGCCGCATCGCGGTCGAGACCGACGACGACAGCATCGGCGGCCACTTCCTGCACCTGCTGCACGGCGCGGCCCCGCCCGCGGAATGGGTGCGCGCCATGCACACGAGCCTCGTGCTGTATGCCGAGCACGAGTTCAACGCGAGCACGTTCGCCGCGCGCGTCGTGGCGGGCACGGGCGCCGACATGTACTCGGCGGTCGTGGGCGGCATCGGCGCGCTGCGGGGGCCGAAGCACGGCGGCGCCAACGAGGTCGCGCTCGAGATCCAGAGCCGCTACGCGGGCGTGGACGAGGCGGATGCCGACATCCGGAAGCGGGTTGCCGCCAAGGAGGTCATCATCGGCTTCGGGCACGCGGTGTACACGATCTCGGACCCGCGCAACGTCGTCATCAAGCGCGTGGCGAAGCAGCTCTCGGACGCCACGGGCAACACGCT
>CAXTTB010000564.1:0-324 GCA_964246905.1 uncultured Acetobacteraceae bacterium
CTCGGGCGGCACAGGCGGCTCGGCGCGTTCCGCAAGAGCCGTAACGGCCGGCGGCGCGGCGGGCACAATGGCGGACCGGACGCCCGGCGTTGCGGTGATGGCCGGCGCATCCGGCGCAACGGTGCCAGGAACGCCCGGTACGCCCTGGGACGGCACCGCCGTGGGCGCGGACGGCAGGTGGCGCCACCAGATCAGGCCCACGACCGGCACGATGGCGGCGGCAAGGCCCAGCCTGGCCAGCAGGGAAGCGCCGCCCCGGCGTGCGGGCGGCGGCGGCGCCCTGGGGGGGGCCACGGCGCACCGGGCCCGGGCCGCACGGGGCAG
>CAXTTB010000564.1:334-2872 GCA_964246905.1 uncultured Acetobacteraceae bacterium
CCAACGACCCGCGCTTCGCCGTCACCCCGGCGCGCGGGCGGCGGCTCCGCCATAGGGGAGGCCACGTCGAACAGGCCCGGCTCCGAAAGCTCCATCATGTGCATGGCGCCGCGGAGCGGGGCCAGGTCCTCGCCCGCCAAGGCCATCGCCAAGCCGGGCTGTCCGACCAGCACGACGCAGAGCCTGGCCGGGCTGGCCTGATACGCAAGCTGGATGGTGCGGAGCGCCGAGGGCAGCAGGCCGTGCGCCTCGGCCACCAGCAGAGCCACCCGGCGGAAGCCCTCGCCCGGCTCGGTCAACGCCGTGAACCCGGCCTTCAGCTCAGCGTCGGTGAGGGCGCCGGGGTCGGGCCGGGCGACGATCTGCGCGATGAGGCCGCGCGACGCGAGGCCGCCCGGCGCGCCCTGGACCCGGACGCAGCGGATGCGGCGGAGCAGCAGCTCGCGCTCCGTCTGGTCCAGCAGCGCCGTGGTGCCGATGCCCGTCTGACTGATGACGCCCACGCACCCGTAACGGTCCGCCGCCGCCTCCGCCAGGCTGGCGGCAGCACGCACCGGACCAGACGTGGTGAGCGGGTAGTTCATGTTGGAGACAGACCGTCAGCGTGGAGGAAGCGTGGCAAATAGCCAAGCAGACATCCCGCAGCAGAACAAGGGCGGCACTGCGTTCGTCAAGCGCCAGGCCGTGTCAGGCCGATGACAACACCGTGCCGATTGTATTGTTCTCTACACTATACTGCTGCTTCCTCCCACTTGTGCTGCGGCGTTGGGATAGCGTCCGTCAAGCTGGTGTGATCTCGGTGTAGAGCTGGGTGGCCTTGGACCAGGCGGCTTGGGGTGCGATCCGGGCGGACGGGAGGGGTCGCCTCGCCGTCGATGGTGGGCGGGACCAGTCCGGCCATACCTTCGATCTGCATGTAGCGGCGCTGGAGTTGCCACCCGTCGTTCCATTCCAGCAGCACTGCGCCGATCAGCCGGATGATTGACTGCTCGGACGGAACGATGCCGACGACATCGGCGCGGCGCTTGATCTCGCCGTGGAGCCGTTCGAGCGGGTTGGCATCGGGTGTGCCGTTGCCGGCTTTCCGTCGTTCCTGCCGCGCGGTGGGGCGTAGTCTCCGGGCAACCGGGACAGGGAAGCCTGGAGCACGGTAGGTGGGCGGGCCGTTATCATTGGATGAGCTGTGAGCTCGCGTTGGTAGTTGGCCGCCCCTGCGACCAGCCCGGTTGCGCTGTGAGCACGGATCCGTAGGTGTCGATTGGACGTTCATCGAAGCGTTGCCCAGGTGGCGGAGCTGGAGGACGGCGTGCTGCGACGATGCGGACGAAGAACCGCATCCATGCCGTGCTGCACGCCAACTTGATCCCGCCGTTCTCGGGCACGCTGTCCATGGGGCCAGGCCGGACATGGCTGGCCGAGCAGCCGCTGTCGAACCACGAGCGGGCCGCCGTGGACCGGCGGCTGGCCACGCTGGACGGGATGGAGGGGGAGTTGGAGACGGCCGAGGCGGCGATTGCCTCTGCCTGCCTCGGGGATGACCGGGTGCGGCGCTTGATGACGATTGGCGGCATCAACATGGTGGTCGCCGCCGGCGCGCTGTCGGCCATCGGCGACGTCCGGCGGTTCGCCTCGGCGGAGACGCTGGTGAGCTGCCTGGGCCTGGACCCGCGTGTCCGGCCGTCGGGAAACCGGGCTGCCCGGCACGGCCGCACCGGCAAGCGGGGGCGCTCGCAGGCACGTGGGATGCTGGTTGAGGCCGCCGGGGCTGCGGCGGTGACGCCCGGGCCGCTGCGGGCGTTCTATGTCCGCGTCCAGGGCCGCAAGGGCAAGCAGGTCGCAGCCGTTGCGGCCGCGCGCAAGATCGCGGTGCTGGCCTGGCACCTGCTCACCAAAGAAGACACGCCTTTGCCCGGCCAGCGCTGGTGGCGATGAAGGAGCGGCAGATGCAGCTCAAGGCGGGTGCGAAGTCCTGCCGCGGCGGGAACAAGCCTAGGACGGCGAGGGAATGCAGCATCAAGGAGCTGCGCGAGAAGGAGCGCGCCTTGGTGGAGCAGGCCGAGAAAGCCCACGCGCGGTTTGTCAGCGCCTGGTCGGAAAAACCCAGGCCGGGCCAGGCCCGCGCGCTGAAGGACGGCACGGCGGTGAACACGCGATAGGGCCGACGGGAAAAGGCGTCTGGCTGCGGTACCAGGCTTGTCCAACGTATCCGTGCTGTGGACCTTGGCCCTGTGCCCTTTGGGGAAGGTCATGAACGCGGGCACGTCGGCCTCGGCGAAGGCGGTGCCGATCCAGGCCGATGCAAGGCGGCGGCCTTGCCGGCGTGCGCCAGGACGTTGCGCATGAAGCGCACCCGGCACCGCTGCCAGGAGGCGCCCATCACGCGCCGGATCGCGGCCTTCAGCCCCTCATGCGCGTCCGAGACCACCAGCTTGGTGCCGCGCAGGCCGCGCTCGACCAGGCTGCGCAGGAACGTCGCCCAGAACGTCTCGGCCTCAGATGGCCCGATATGCAGGCCCACGATCTCCCGCTTGCCCTCGC
>CAXTTB010000565.1:0-2850 GCA_964246905.1 uncultured Acetobacteraceae bacterium
CCCACGACGCCCCCCCCCCCCGCCCCCCCGCCCCCCCGCGTGCCCCGCCCCGACAGCCAGCCCAGGCCACGCCGGGGCAGCACGCCGGGCGCCACCTGGCCCAAAGTCGCGTCGCTCATGCGGTCATGTCGCTCATGGGGCCACGTCACTCATACCGCACCCGCGGGTCGAGCAGCGTGTTCACGAGGTCGGCCAGCAGGTTGCCGACGACGGTGAACACGCCGATCAGCAGGACGATGGCGATCAGCACGGGGTAGTCGTGGCTGAGCGCCGAGCGCCACAAGAGCCAGCCCATGCCGGGGTAGCCGAACACCGTCTCGACCACGACGCCGCCGGCGAAGATGGCCGGGAACGACAGGCCCAGGATCGTCACCAGCGGGCGCAGGGCGTTCCGCAGCACGTGCCCCCACAGGATGCGCTGCGGCGGGACGCCCTTGGCGGCGGCCGTGCGGACGTACTCGCGCCCCAGCTCCTCCCGCACCGCCTGACCGAAGAAGCGCGACAGCCCGGCGGTGATCACGACCGTGAGCGTCAGCACCGGGAGCACGGCATGGCGGATGATGTCGGGCACGCCCGGATGCTCCAGCCGGATGCTGGCGACGCCCGAGGCCGGCAGGATCGGCCAGGCGACGGAGAAGCCCAGCACGAGCATGGTGGCGACGAAGAAGCTCGGCAGCGCATAGACGGCAAGCTGCGCCGCGCCGATGCAGCGGCCGATCCAGTGCTCGGCATAGACGCCCTGCACCATGCCGATGCCGATGGACGCCGCCGTGCTGAGCAGGATCGCGGCGACGCCGATGGTGAGCGTGTTGGCCTCATAGACGCCGATCAACGTGCCGACCGGCTGGTTCAGCAGGTAGGAGTAGCCGAAGTCGCCCGTGAGCAAGTGCAGCCACCAGGCGCCGAACTGCCGCCACAGCGGCACGTCAAGCCCCAGCTTCATGTTGACGGCGCTGACCGAGACCGGCGTCGCCTTCAGCCCCAGGATCGCGTAGGCGGGTCCCCCCGGCGACAGGTGGGCGATGAAGAACGTCAGCGTCACCAGCAGCGCCAGCGACAGCACCCCGCTGCTAAGACGGCTGACGGTCGCGCGCATCGGTGCAGGCCATGGGTCCGGAAAGGCGCAGGAACTCCGGCGCCCAGGTGTTCATCGGGCTGACGAACTCGCCGATGCCGTCCAGCCCGTCGCGCGCCAGGACGGCGTAGATGCCGTGCGGCACGAAGATCACCGGCACCTGCTCGGCGGCGTAGTCCTGGAACGCGAAGGAGGCCGCGTCGCCGGTGTCCGTGTTGATCGCCTCCGTCAGCCGGTCCATCGTCCTGTCGCTGTAGCCGACGTAGTTGTTGACGCCGCCGGTGCCGAACTGCGTCTGGCCCTCGACATAGGGGTTGAGCGTCCAGCCGACGGCGAAGGCCTCCCAGCCGAGCGGGTCGCCGTTGGTCTGCGCGATCATCTGCGTGAACGCGATTTCGCTGATCCGCATGTCGATGCCGACCGCGGCGAGGCTGCGCTGCGCGACCTGCGCCATGCCGGTTGACGTATCGACGCCCGCGGAGACCAGCAGGGTGAAGCTGAACCGGCGCCCGTCCTTCACCCGGACGCCGTCGGGGCCGGGGAGCCAGCCGGCCTCCGTGAGCAGCGCGCGGGCGCGGTCCGGGTCGTAGCGGGTCGGGAACCGGCCGGCGCGCGCCTCTGGGGACAGCATGTCGGCGGGCTGCAGCGGCAGCGGCCCGTGCCCCTCCTCGCCGCTGCCGTGGAACACGAGGCGGATGATGGCCTGCTGGTCGATGGCGTCCTCGATGGCCTGGCGCACGCGCACGTCGTGGAAGTCGGGCGTGGCGGGGTTGCGGTAGTTGAGGCCGTAGTAGTTGAACCCGTTCGCGGGGCGCATCGGCACCACGTGGAAGCCCGGCAGCCCCCGCGCCGCGTCCCACACCGCGAACGGCAGGCTGGTCGCGTCCGCCTCGCCCGACTGCAGGGCGCGCAGCTCGCTGGTGCCTTCGAGGAAGTTGACCACGATGCGGGCGACGTGCGGCGGCGGCCCCGAGTAGGCGGGGTTGGCCTCCAGCGTCAGGTAGCGCGACATCTCGAACCGGCCGAGCCGGTAGGGGCCGCTGACCACCTTGAAGAACGCCGGGTCGCTCTGGCGCTGCCACATGGCGTCGGTGGAGAGGCCGCCCCAGGCGTGCCGGGGCAGCGGCAGCAGCAGGCCGAGGCCGTTGAGGATGAAGGCCTGCGGGTTGACCTTGCTGGCCAGCGTCACCGTGAAGTCGTGCGGGCCGTCCACGTGGAAGTCCTGGATGATGCCGGGCATCCCGGCCTGCCCGGCGCCGCTCCAGGTCTCGCCGAGCTGGCGGACCAGCTCGAGGCAGTACAGCACGTCGTCGGCGGTGATCGGCGCGCCGTCGGACCAGGCCCAGGGCTTGAGGGCCACGTGGAAGCCGGTGCCGTCGCCGATCACGTCGATGTGGTCGGCGATGCTGAGTGCCGGGTCGATCCTGTGCTCGGGGTCGAACCACAGCAGCGGGCGGTAGAGCACGTTGGCGATCTGCTGGTTGTACAGCGACGCCCCGAGCAGCGGGTGCAGGCCGGTGACGCCCTGGGGGCTGGTGACGCCCAGGCCCGGCGGGATCACCACCGTGCCGCAGGGCGGCTCCGCCCACGCGGCCGGGCTGCCGGCGGCGAGCAGGGCGGCGAGCGCCAGGGCGGCCCGGCGCCCTTTCCGGCGCGCGGCGTTTCGATCATGCACGGCTAAGCAGCCTTCTGCAGCTTGGGCCAAGCCGGCCACGTAGGGCGCATAAGCGCAGCGCCATGCGCCGCCGGCCGGTCCCAACGGAAGGCCGGTGGCG
>CAXTTB010000566.1:0-2849 GCA_964246905.1 uncultured Acetobacteraceae bacterium
GTCTTCGACCGGTCCGACGCTACGACCTTCGCGGGCATGATCTCGGGCTCCGGCTCGGTGACCCAGGCCGGAACCGGAACACTGACCTTGACGGCCGCCAACAGCTACACGGGCGCCACAACGATCGCGTCCGGCACGCTGGCGCTCGCCGGGTCCGGGCTGGCCTACCTGCCCGGCGACGCCATCGGCATGGCGCCGGAGAACGACCCGGCGGTGGTGGAAGCGGTGCTGGACGCCGCCGGGCTGGCCGGCGACGCGGCGCTGCACGCGGCGCTGATGTCCAAGCACGACGTGACGACGCTCTCGGCGCATGTGGTGCGGAGCCTCGCCGAACTCACCGGCGACCCAAGCATCAAGGACCTGGCGGGCGACCCGGAGCAGCTTGCCGAGTTCCTGCCCGGTCGCCACGTGGTCGATCTGCTGACCGCGTTCCCGAACACGCTGACGCCCGCGCAGCTCACCGGGCTGCTGCGCCCGTTGCCGCCGCGGCTGTACTCCGTGGCGTCCAGCCAGGCGATGGTCGGGGAGGAGGCGCATCTGCTGGTCAGTGCTGTGCGATACCAGACGCACGGGCGGGACCGCGGAGGCGTCGCATCGACGCACGTCGCGGACCGGCGCCGCACGGGCGACCGGCTCGGCATCCACGTCAAGGCCAACCCGCACTTCCGCCTGCCGTCCGACCCGGCGACGCCCATCGTCATGATCGGGCCGGGCACCGGGATCGCGCCGTTCCGCGCCTTCATGCAGGAGCGCGACGCCGCGGGGCTTACGGGCAAGAGCTGGCTGTTCTTCGGCGACCAGCACTACACGCACGACTTCCTGTATCAGCTTGAGTGGCAGGACCTGATCGAGCGCGGCGTGCTGGGGCGGCTGGACGTGGCGTTCTCCCGCGACCAGGACGCCAAGGCCTATGTCCAGCACCGCATGTGGGACGCGCGGCGCGACCTCTATGCGACCGTCGAGGACGGGGCCACGCTGTATGTCTGCGGCGACCAGGTCCGCATGGCGCGCGATGTCCATGCGACGCTGCGCGACGTCATCGCCGACGAGGCCGGCATCGCGGCGGACGCCGCCGAAGACCGCCTGGCCACCATGAAGAAGCAGGGCCGCTACCTGCTCGACGTCTATTAACGGAGGCTTCCATGCCCGACACCAATTTGCCGGCCCCGTCGAAGAACCCGAGCCTTTCGAAAAATGAGGGCATCAAGGCCCGCAGCCGCGCGCTGCGCGGCACCATCGCCGAGGGCATGGCCAACGTCGTCACCGGCGCGCTGGCCGAGGACGACACGCAACTGACGAAGTTCCACGGCTTCTACCAGCAGGACGACCGCGACCTGCGGGCGGAGCGCGGGCGCAAGCGCATGGAGCCGGCGCTCAGCTTCATGGCCCGCCTCCGCATCCCCGGCGGGCGCGTCAGCCCCGGGCAATGGCTGCAACTGAACGAGATCGCGCGGGAGCGGGCCAACGGCACCATCCGCCTCACCACCCGGCAGACGATCCAGTTCCACGGCATCATCAAGGGCAACCTGCGCCCCGCGCTGTCCGCGGTGAACGACGCGCTGCTCGACACCATCGCGGCCTGCGGCGACGTGAACCGCAACGTCATGTGCACTCCCAACCCGCACGCCAGCCCGGCGCACGCGGAGGCCTTGGCGCTCGCCAAGCGGCTCAGCGACGACCTGCTGCCGAAGACCCGCGCCTGGCATGAGCTGTGGCTCGGCGAGAAGCGGGTCGCGGGCGGCGAGCCGGAGGAGGAGCCGCTGTATGGCAAGACCTACCTGCCGCGGAAGTTCAAGATCGCCATCGCCGTGCCGCCGCAGAACGACGTGGACGTGTTCGCGCACGACCTGGGCTTCATCAGCATCGAGCGGGACGGCAAGGTGCTCGGCTATGACGTGTCGGTCGGCGGCGGCATGGGCATGACCCATGGCGAGACCGACACCTTCCCGCGCACCGGCGACGTGATCGGCTTCTGCACGCCCGAGCAGGCGTTGGCGGTGGGCGACGCGGTGATCCGGGCGCAGCGCGACCACGGCGACCGCAGCGTCCGCAAGCACGCCCGGCTGAAGTACACCATCGAGCGCATGGGCGTGGCCGCCTTCCAGGCCGAGGTCGAGCAGCATCTGGGCTACAAGCTGGCGCCCGCTCACGGCTCCGCCTTCACCGGCACCGGGGACCACCTGGGCTGGTCGCAGTCGCCGGACGGGACGTGGCAATACGGCCTGTTCATCGAGAACGGCCGGGTGCAGGACCTGCCGGACCGCCGCCTGCTGTCGGGCCTGCGGGCCATCGCCAACGTGCACCGGGGCGAGTTCGTGATGACCCCGAACCACAACATCATCATCGCCGGCGTGGCGGCGGAGGACAAGGCGGGCATCGCGTCGCTGCTGTTGCAATACGGGCTGGAGCAAGGCATGTCGGCGCTTCGGCTGGCGTCCATGGCCTGCGTGGCGCTGCCGACCTGCGGCCTGGCGCTGGCGGAAAGCGAGCGGTACTTGCCGGGCCTGATCGCCAAGCTCGACGCGGTGATGGAGGACGCCGGGTTGCGCGACCAGCCCATCGTGCTCCGCATGACCGGCTGCCCGAACGGCTGCGCGCGGCCGTATTTGGCGGAGATCGCCATGGTCGGGCGGGGGCCGGGCCGCTACAACCTGTATCTCGGCGCGGCGCCGGATGGCACCCGGCTGAACAAGCTGTATCGCCGGGACGTGGATGAGAAGGCGATCCTGGAGGCGCTCACGCCGCTGCTGCACGAGTATGCGACGGGGCGGGAGACGGGGGAGAGGTTCGGCGATTGGGTGATCCGCGCCGGGCACATCGAGGCGACCACGGCGGGCAATCGGTTCCAT
>CAXTTB010000567.1:0-2835 GCA_964246905.1 uncultured Acetobacteraceae bacterium
TGCCGGTGCTGCTGACCACCGGCTACACCGGCGCGGGCGCCGCCGCCGTGCCGCGCGGGGTGCCCATGCTCCCCAAGCCCTAAAAGCTCCCCGCCCTCGCGGAGGCGCTGCAATCGGCGCTGGCCAGCCTGCCGGCGCCGCTGCAGGCGGCGGGGTAGCCCATGAAGAAGGCGGTGCTGATGGCCACCCTGCTCGGAAGCCTGCTGCTCGGCGCGTGCTCCGCCTTCGGCATCCGCGGCGGCACGGAGGAGCCGAAGTACGCAACCGTCGCGCGTCTCGGCAACGTCGAGATCCGCCGCTACGCCCCCCGCCTCGCCGCCGAGACCACCGTGCCCGGCGACGCCTACAACGCCCGCGGCGAGGGCTTCCGCCGCCTGGCCGGCTACATCTTCGGGGGCAACGCGGGGCGGCGGCGCATCGACATGACGGCGCCGGTGGCCCAGTCCAGCGCCCCAGGGGCGCGCATCGCCATGACCGCCCCCGTCTCGCAGGCTCCTGTCGCGCAGGCATCGGGCGAGGGGGGCTGGGTGGTCCGCTTCTTCCTGCCCGCCGCGCTCACTGACCCGCCCACGCCGAACGACGCCCGGGTGCGGGTCGTGCCGGTGCCGGAGGAAACGATGGCCGTGCTGCGCTTCTCCGGGACCGCCGGGGCGGACACGGTGGCGGAGCGTACGAAGACCCTGGTGTCGGCGCTGTCCCGCAGCCCCTGGCGCCCGGCGGGCGAGCCGGTGGCGTGGTTCTACGACCCGCCCTGGACCTTGCCGCCCCTGCGCCGCAACGAGGTCGCGGTGCCGGTGTCGCGCCAGGCCGGCTGACACCACTCGGCGCCGGCGCGTCCAAGCGGAACCGCTTCGGCAAAGCTCGCCCGCCCGACCGACGTTCGAGCCTGCCCGACGTTCGGTATTGTGCTCAAGATCAAATATTTTGAATATGTAACAAAACACGCAGCGTGGCCCGAAACTGGCGAACTTGTGACTACAATGCCATTGAGTTTAATTGAAACCAAGTTTGGCCGCTTCGAAGGATAGTGCGGGCATGTCGCCTATGGCTCATGTCCGATTTTATACTTTGGAGTCGAATTATGCGAAACAGCTTGCGGCCGCATACTCGTTTGCGACCCTCGGACTTCCTGAGCACCGCAATCAATCGCCGGATCATCCTGGCCTCGGTTTCGACGGCATTGGGCGTGGCCCTCGCACCGTCCGCCATGGCGCAGGGCGGCCCGGCGGCGTCGTGCTTCGGCACGATGCCGTGCTCGCAGGGCACCGCGCCGCCGCCGCCCCTCGTCAGCGCCCAGCAGGCGGCTGCCCAGGGCGGCGGCCCCATCAACGACAGCATCACGGCCATCGAGCAGCAGGCGCTGCAGCAGGCGCCGGGCGTGGCGGACCAGACGCAGCTCAACGTCCTGCTGGGGAAGCTGGTGCTGTATGACCGCAACATCTCGGCCAACCGGCTGCAGGCCTGCGCGAGCTGCCACGTGAAGGAATCCGGGTTCGTCGGCGGCAACTCCATCGTCAACCTGACTGTGGGATGGGATTCCGGGACCGTCCCCTACCGCTACGGGAACCGCAAGCCGAACAGCTATGGCTACTCCCCGCTCTCTCCCGTGCTGCATTACGACGCGGCGGCCGGGCAGTTCATCGGCGGCCTGTTCTGGGACCTGCGGGCGACCGGGCTGGTCACGGGCAACACGGCGGCCGACCACGCGCTGAACCCGCCGACCGACCCCACGGAAATGGCGATGCCCGACCAGGCCTGCGTCACGTACCGGATCGCGACCGGGCCGTACCGCGCCACCTTCGAGCGCGTGTGGGGCAACGGCGCGTTCAACATCAACTGGCCGGCCGACACCGCGGCCAAGTGCTCGGTGCCGCAGTCCAACGAGGCCGGCAACCCCACCCTGCCGACGTTTGACGCCAACAACCCGCCGACCGTGCTCGCCCTGTCCACCACCGACCGCGCGCTCGCGATCCAGACCTTCCACCAGATGGGCCTGTCGGTCGCGGCGTACGAGGCCAGCCCGGAGGTCAGCGCCTTCACCTCCAAGTTCGACTACGTCCAGAAGGGCCAGGCGACGCTCTCGGCGCAGGAGCAGGCCGGCTACGCCCTCGTCACCGGCCGGGCGCGCTGCAGCGAGTGCCACACCGCGACGGGTACGCAGCCGCTGTTCACCAACTGGGGGACGGCGAACCTCGGCCTGCCGAAGAACCCGGGCAACCCGTTCTACCCCGAGAACAGGCCGGACCCGCTCGGCTTCGTGTCCAACCCGGCCGGCTTCGGCTACGTCGATCCCGGCCTCGGCGGCTTCCTGGCCAGCCCGAGCAACACCAACGCCGACTGGAAGGCCCGCGCGCCGGACTACGTGGGACGGTTCCAGATCGCGACGCTCCGCAACGTCTCGAAGCGCCCGGCCGGCGTGTTCTTCAAGGACTACACCCACAACGGATACTTCAAGGACCTGAAGGACCTCATCCACTTCTACAACACCCGGGACGTGCTGCCGGCGTGCCCGGCGTCCGTCACGCAGACCGGCGGCGTCTATCAGCCCATCGGCCAGACGTGCTGGCCCGCGCCGGAAACCCCGCAGAACGTGAACCACACCCTGACCGGCAACCTGGGCCTGAGCAGCGGTGACGAGGACGCCATCGTCGCCTTCCTGAACACGCTGACGGACGGCTACAACCCGGCCACGGGGACCACCGAGTAGCGTCTCAGAACGCCACATGCCCAAAGGCGGCGCGCAATGCCAGGAACAGCGCGCCGCCCACCAGGAACCCCACGAGCGTGCCGTTCACCCGCACGTACTGCAGGTCGCGGCCCACCCGTAGCTCCACC
>CAXTTB010000568.1:0-2823 GCA_964246905.1 uncultured Acetobacteraceae bacterium
TCCCCGTCCGCTTCGGCACCTACGTCCACATCTGCGGCATCGACCTGGTGCGCGATGAGCGCGGGGCGTTCTCCGTGCTGGAGGACAACGCCCGCACGCCGTCCGGGGTGTCCTACGTCGTCGAGAACCGGCACCTGATGCTGCGCGCCTTCCCGGATCTCGTGGCCGGCATGAAGCTGCGCCCGGTCGATGACTACGGACGCCGCCTGCGCAGCGCCATGGACGAGATCGCGCCGGAGGGGATCGAGAACCCGCAGGTCGTGCTGCTGTCGCCCGGCATCTACAACTCCGCCTATTTCGAGCACGTCTTCCTGGCGCGCGAGATGGGCGTGCCGCTGGTGGAGGGCGCGGACCTCACGGTGGAGGACGACAAGGTCTGGATGCGGACGACGGCTGGGCTGCGCCGGGTGCACGTGATCTACCGCCGGATCGCCGACGACTTCCTGGACCCGGACGTGTTCCGCCCCGACAGCCTGCTGGGCGTGCGCGGCCTGATCGGCGCCTGGCGGCGCGGCAACGTGACGCTGGCCAACGCCGTGGGCACCGGGGTCGCGGACGACAAGGCGGTGTATGCCTACATGCCGCGCATCATCCGCTACTACCTGGACGAGGACGCCATCCTGCCCAACGTCGAGACCCACATCTGCGGCGAGGCGGAGGGCCTGGCCTATACGCTCGCCAACCTCGAGAAGCTGGTGGTCAAGCCGGTGGGGGAGAGCGGCGGCTACGGCATCACCGTCGGCCCGCGGGCGTCCCGGTCCGAACTCGATGCCGTCCGCGCCCAACTGACCGCCAACCCGGCCAACTGGATCAGCCAGCCGATGATCTCGCTGAGCGTGGCGCCCACCCTGACGGAGGCCGGGCTGCGCCCGCGCCACCTCGACCTGCGGCCCTTCGCCATCACCGGACGGGACACCTGGGTGCTGCCCGGCGGCTTGTCCCGCGTGGCCCTCAAGGAGAACAGTCTGATCGTCAACTCGTCGCAGGGCGGCGGGTCGAAGGACACCTGGGTGCTGGCGGAATGATCGGCCTCCAGCGCAGCACGCCGCTGCTGACCCGCGACGCGGAGGGCCTGTTCTGGATGGCCCGCTACCTCGAACGGGTCGAGAACCTCGCCCGGCTGATCGACGTGACGCAGACCTTCGAAAGCCCGGGGCGGGAGGCCGAGTCCTGGACGGCGCTGGTCGCGATCATGGCGGACGATGCCGGGTTGAAGGAACGCGGCCTCGCGGTGGATGCGGCGGCCATCAAGCGGTTCTACCTGCTGGACCCCACCAACCCGACCGGCATCCCCGCCTGCATCGAAGCCGCGCGCACCAACGCGCGCACGCTGCGCCCGCTGATCAGCACCGAGATGTGGATGCAGCTCAACGTGTTCCATCACGACCTGCTGGCCATCGAGCCGTGGGAGCTGGACGGCGACGCGCTGTCCCGCCTGTGCCGCCGCATCAAGGAGGGCGTGCAGGCGCATACCGGCATCACCGAGGGCACGTTCTTCCGCGACCAGGGCTGGCACTTCTACGAGGTCGGGCGGCTGATCGAGCGCGCCGACCAGACGACCCGGCTGCTGGACATCAAGTACCACCTGCTGGCCCGCGGCACGGTGGAGGAGCGCCGAGTGGTCGAGTTGACCCAATGGAACGCGCTGCTGCGGGCGGCGGCCGGCTACCACGGGTTCCGCCGGGTGGCGCAGGCGGGCTTCGTGCCGGCGGACGTCGTGGCGTTCCTGCTGGGCGACACCTCGTTCGCCCGCAGCGTCGCGCTGTGCGTGCAGCAGATGGACTGGCACTTCAGCGCGCTGCGCTCCCGCTACGGCCTGCGCGACACCGCGCCGGTGCTGGAGCGGATCGAGGACCTGCGCGTGGCGCTGGGGGAGCCGGTGCTGCGGCTGCTGCCGGACGGGCTGCACGACTTCCTGGACAGTATGCAGCGCGACCTGGCGAGCCTGGGCGAGCTGATCGGCACGATGTTCTTCCGCGACTGGCGCCCGTTGAAGCAGAGCCAGTCGCAGAGGCAGGACGGCCAGACGGGTCAGGACCCGTCGCAATCCCAGACCCAGAAGACCGGCTGATGCGCGCATGGTTGGCATGGGCGCTGCTGTGCCTCGGCGCCGCGTCCGCCATGGCGCAGCAGGCCGCGCCGCCGGGCATCCCCGCGGACCGCTTCCCGAAGCCGCTGCGCCCGGTCGCCAGCATCATCTCCAACCAGTGGTCGAGCGAGGACACGCGGGAGCGGGCGGGGGAGGCGGCGCACGTCATGCAACTGCTCGGCATCCGGCCCGGCATGGCGGTGGCGGACATCGGCGCGGGGTCCGGCTACTACACCGTGCGGCTGGCGCAGCGCGTCGGCCCGGCGGGCCGGGTGTTCGCCGAGGATATCATGCCGGACTACCTGGCCGGCCTGCAGCGCCGGGTCGCGGCGGAGAAGCTCGGCAACGTGACCTTGGCGCTGGGGGAGGCGCACGACCCGCGCCTGCCGCCGGCCTCGGTCGATGTGGCGCTCTTGGTGCACATGTACCACGAGATCGACCAGCCCTTCGGCCTGCTCGTCAACCTGCTGCCGGCGCTGCGCCCCGGCGGGCGCGTGGCGATCCTGGATGCCGACCGCCAGACCTCGCAGCACGGCACCCCGCCCGCGCTGCTGGAATGCGAGCTGCGCGCCGTTGGATACCATCAGGTGGCGTTCCACCCGCTCGAAGGCGGCGCCACCTACCTCGCGGTGTTCACCCCGCCATCCCAGGCGCCCGCGCCGGCCAGCATCGCGCCCTGCGGGGGCGGGGGCACGCGCTAACCGCGAAGGGGGTAGGGCATGGCCGGGCTGGAC
>CAXTTB010000569.1:0-2817 GCA_964246905.1 uncultured Acetobacteraceae bacterium
GCCCGGCGCCGGCACCTGGGCGGATGCGGCGTGCGCCGTGTCGGCGACCGGCCATGGCGAGAGCTTCATCCGGGTCGCCGCCGGGCACGAGGTGTCCGCGCGGATGCGGCTGGCGCGGGAGGGCCTCGACGCCGCCACGGCCGCGGTGATGGCGGCGCTGGAGGCGGTCGGCGGCACCGGCGGCCTGATCGCAGTGGACCGCGCGGGGCGCGTGGCGCTGCCGTTCAACACGCGCGGCATGTATCGCGGCGCCGTGGGCATGGACGGGGTGGCGCGGACCGGGCTGTACCGGGAGCCGCTGCAGCCGTGCTCCGCCGGGGAATAACTGGTTCCTTCGGTGCTTGCACTGCGTTATCCTGTTGCTTCATTCTGACGCAGTCACGAACAAGCAGGGGTTGAACAATGGGTTACAGGGTCGCGGTTGTCGGCGCCACGGGTGCGGTCGGGCGCGAGATCCTGAAGACCCTGGCCGAGCGGGACTTCCCGGTGAGCGAGGTCGCCGCCGTCGCCTCCGCCCGGTCCGCCGGGCAGGAGGTCAGCTTCGGCGAGAAGTCGGTGCTCAAGGTCCGGAACCTCGACACGTTCGACTTCGCGGGCTGGGACATCGGGCTGTTCAGCCCCGGTGCCAGCGTGTCCGCCGTTCATGCGCCGCGCGCCGCCGCCGCCGGGTGCCTGGTGATCGACAACACCAGCCAGTTCCGCATGGAGCACGACGTGCCGCTGGTGGTGCCGGAGGTGAACCCAGGCGCGCTGCGCCGCATCCGCCGCGGCATCGTCGCCAACCCGAACTGCTCGACGATCCAGATGGTGGTGGCACTAAAGCCGCTGCATGACCGTTTCCGCATCAAGCGCGTGGTGGTCGCGACCTACCAGTCCGTGTCCGGCGCCGGGAAGGACGGCATGGACGAGCTGTGGGCGCAGTCCCGCGCCATGTACGTGAACGACCCGGTGACGGCGCAGGAGTTCACCAAGCCCATCGCCTTCAACTGCATCCCGCACATCGACAAGTTCATGGAGGACGGGTCCACCAAGGAAGAGTGGAAGATGGCCGTCGAGACGCGGAAGATCCTGGACCCCGACATCCTCGTGCACGCGACCTGCGTGCGGGTGCCGGTGTTCATCGGCCACAGCGAGGCCGTGAACGTCGAGTTCCACGAGCCGGTGTCGGCGTCCGACGCCCGCGCCATCCTGCGCGAGGCGCCCGGCGTCGTGGTGATGGATACCCGCGACGACGGCGGCTACATCACGCCCGCCGACTGCGCCGGGGAGGACGCGGTGTTCGTGAGCCGGGTCCGCCGCGACCCGACGGTGGAGCATGGCCTGTCGTTCTGGTGCGTGTCGGACAACCTCCGCAAGGGTGCGGCGCTGAATGCTGTTCAGATTGCCGAGGCCGTGGCAGCGCAGGGGTTGCTCAAGAAGGCGGCTTGACGCTCGGGAACGAAGCTTCAGCGTTGCAGCCGTTTGATTCGCCGCCCTGATGCTGTTTTCACATCGGGCGTCAACAGGTTTGTGCAAGGAGTCGGCGTGGGCCGTCTCCATGGCCCACGCCAGTCTCCTGATCTCACTCTGTCACGTCAACGCTCTGATTCCAGATTGGGACCGGAGGCAGCATCGGCTGCGCGGCAGGGTGCTGACAAGAACGGCGGCGGGGCGGCGGCAGGCGGACGGCGGCGGCCGCGTGGCGCTCAGGTCGGATGGGCGCCGCCGCATGGCTGGAAGATTTGGAGGGACCGAGGCGTGCCGGTCCGCTCGTGGGCGAAGCGGCGCTCAGACCCACCCCTTTCAGGGTGTTCATCGGCGCTCCAGCTTCAATGGATGAGCAAGGGTCCTGTTGGGTTTGGTTCGGTGTGGTCTTCGGTTCTGGAGCGGTTTGAGCGGCACGCGCCGGCGAACGTGATGGCGCGCATGGCGCTGGAGCACGCGCTGCCGGCGGGCTGGGTGGACGAGGTGTTCGAGGCGCACCGCCAGCAGCAGTATTCGCGCGAGTTGCTGTTCTCGGCTGTGGTGGATCTGATGACGCGGGTGTCCTTGGGCCTGCGCCCGTCCTTGCACGCGGCGGCGCGCCAGATGCCGGGCCGGCCGGTGTCGCTGGCCTCCCTGTATGACAAGGTCAACCACACCAAGCCCGGCATCCTGCGTGCGCTCGTGCGCGGCGGCGCCGGGCGCCTCGGGCCGGTGGTGGGGGCCATGGGCCAAGGTGCGGGCAGCCTGCCCGGCTGGCGGCTGCGCGTGCTGGACGGCAACCCCCTGCCCGCGAGCGAGAGGCGCCTGGCGCCGTTGCCCGGGTTCCGGGGCGCGGCGCTGCCGAGGCAGTCGCTGGTGGCCACGACCCGGACCTTGGCCTGGTCGTGGACTTGGTGGCCTGCGAGGACGCGCACGCGAGCGAGCGGGCCGCAGTGGGACCGTGATATTGACCCATTCTCATGGGGTGTTGGGGAACCTGGGTGATTACGGTTCCGTTGTGGCTGCCTTCGTCGCTGCTTCGTGAGCCATCGGCGAGTGGTAGCCCAGGGCGGAGTGCAAGCAGGCCGTGCTGCACCAGCTTCTGATGAGGCTGAACCAGGCCATGCGGCCCTCTGCTTGCGAGGCGAAGCAGCGCCGTTCGAGCGGTTCGCGTTCGCGCGCGGCGAAGAAGCCCTCGCCCATGGCGTTGTCGCAGGCGTCGCCGACCGACCCCATGGACGGCCGCACGCCGGCCTCCTTGCACCGCTTGTCTTGGCGCCAGAGACGTGTATCGGCTGCCCTGGCCGCCATGGACGGTTACGTTGTGCGGCTGACGCCGGCCCAACGCCCTCTCCAGCGCATCGACCACCAACC
>CAXTTB010000570.1:0-2809 GCA_964246905.1 uncultured Acetobacteraceae bacterium
CCGTGCAGCGGTGGCGGCCGGGCCGGCGCTGGTCATCACCCTGATGTCCGGCAACGCCTACGCGCATTGGCTCACCATCACCCTCGTGCTGACCCTGCAGCCGTTCTTCGCCCTGACCTGGCAGCGCGCCGTTGAACGGATCATCGGCACCGTGCTGGGCGGCGTGGTCGCGGCCGGGCTGGCGTTGATGATCGACTCGCCGCTTGCGACCGCGGCGGCGCTGTTCCCATTGGCAGTCATGGCGTTCGCCGTGCGCTACGTCAGCTTCGGGCTGTTCATGGCGTGCATGACGCCGCTCGTGGTGCTGCTGTCGGAACTCGGCCTGCCCGGCGAAAGCCACTGGGTCATCGCCGGCATGAGGGCGCTCTACACCGTGCTGGGCGGGGCCTTGGCGGTGCTGGGCTGCGCGGTGCTGTGGCCGAGCTGGGAACCCGGACGCCTCAGCCAGGAGCTGCGCGCGGCGCTGGACGCCCACGCGGCCTATGTGGACGCCGAGCTTGCGGTGCTGCTGGGCGAGCAGCCGGCGGCGGCGCTGGACGCCATGCGGCGCATGTCCGGGGTCGCCAGCAACAACCTCGAAGCCTCGCTGTCCCGCGCGCTGCAGGAGCCGCGGCGCTCCTCCGCCCGCATTGGGCTGGAGGCGGCGATGGTGGTCGATGCGGCGCTGCGCCGCCTGGCCGGGCGGCTGTCATCCTTCCAGCACGACCCGGCCTCCGTGCCCGGCGCCGCCGCGCTGGCGGCGTGGCGCGGCGGGCTGCGGCTGGCATTCCGGGCGCTGACATCTGGCGACCCGTTGCCGCCGGGCCAGCCGACGCACGAACCCGGCAGCGCGATGGCGCGCATCGCGCGCCAAGTCGCGCTCATGGACGGTGCGCTGCGGCGGGAGGGAGGGCGCGCGCCAGCGCCGGCACGACCAGCAGCGCAGAGCCTCCCACTGCCGCCATGAGCAGGAAGGCGAGGCCGCCGGCGCTCCCGTAGATCAGGCCGGACAGCCAGACCAGCAGCCCGGTCGGCGCGGAGAACCCCAGCGCGGACATCAGCGCCTGCGCCGTCCCGGCGCGCTGCGGCGGCAAGGCCCGCAGCACCAGCATGGTCGAAAGGTGCTGGCAGGCGAAGGTCGCGGCGTGCAGGAGCTGCACCGCGGCGAGCACGGGGACCCCGGTCGCGAAGGCGGTCACGGTCCAGCGCAGCAGGGACGCGCCCGCGGCCAGCGCAGTGAGCCGGGCCGGGCCGAGCCGTTCGACCAAGGGGCGGCCCCAGATGAACAGCGCGACCTCCGCCACGATGCCCTCGGCGATCAGCAGCCCGATGACGCCATCCGGGATGCCAACGGTGCGCCAATGCAGCGTGGCGAAGGCGTAGTAGGCCGCGTGCGCCCCCTGGACCAGCGCCGTCGCGACGAGCGCCAGGCGGAAGCTGCGGAAGCGCCACGTCCCTTGGGGGAGCCGCACCGCCGGCGGCGGCACCGAGACGCCGGGCAAGGCGAATGCCAACCCGGCGGACAGCGCGTAGAACCCGGCGATGGCCCACGGCACCAGGCCGGCGCCCACGAGGCCGAGCAGCGCGCCGCCCGCGGCGGTCGCGGCCATGTAGGCGACGGAGCCAAAGGCGCGGGTGCGCCCGTAGTCGAGCCGCCGGGCCGCCGCCAGGGCGAGGGCCAGGGCGTCGCTGAGCGGGGTCAGCGCCGAGGCCGACACCCCCTGCGCCGCGGAGATGAGCAGGATGACGGGGAAGCCCTGCGCCGCCGGCAGCAGGGCGGCGCCGCCCGCCGCGACGGCTGCCCCGGCGAACAGCACGGTCCGCCCGCCAATGCGGTCGGCCAGCCAGCCCCAGCCAGGCACCACGGCGACGCGGAGCAGGAAGCCCAGCCCGAGCACCTGGCCGATCTCCGCGCTGCTCAGCCCTCGGCCAGCGAACCAGACCGGCAGGTAGGCGGTGGAGATGGCGCCCGCCGCGAAGAACGCCGCCAGGAACAGGCCGACGCGCAGCCCGTCCCGTGCCGCCAATCAGGCGGCGACCGCGCAGGCCTTCGCCGCGTCGCGGATGCGCCGGGCCATGGACGCGATGCCGTTGCCGCGGTTGGTGGACAGCGCCTCCAGCAGGCCGAAGTCCTTGAGGAACACGGGATCGGTCGCCAGCACCTCGGCGGGCGGGCGGCCGCTATACACGCGCAGCAGGAGGGCAACGAGGCCCGAGACGATGGCCGCGTCGGACGCGCCGGCCAGCATCATGCGCCCGTCCTGCACGCCCGCCTCCATCCACACCTGGCTCTGGCAGCCCGGCACGCGGTGGGCGTCGTCCTGCCACTCCGCGGGGAACGGCGGCAGCTTGCGGCCCAGCTCGATGATGTACTGGTAGCGGTCCATCCAGTCGTCGAACACCTCCAGCTCCTCGCCGATGGCGGCGATGGCGGCGGCGGCGGACGGGTCTTCGGGGTGGACGAACGGATCGGGCATGGTGCTGAGATATGGCGCGGCCCGGCGAAAGCTACACCGCGCCGGCGCCAAACTGAGCGTGTCCGTGCCATTCATGGACAGAACGGCCCCGCCTCCGAGAAGCGGGGCCGGGCCGTCAGGCCTGGGTCAGGGAGTAGTGGTAGCCGCAGCCATGGCCCTTGGTCATCACGTCGAGCGTGCCGTTGGAGAACATGCCGCTCATCGCCATGCCCCGGCGCCCCGCGCCCACCACGCTGCCGTCCGGCCCGACCTTGCCGCGCAGGCCCTGGAGCACGAACATGCCGTTGCGGACCTGGGCGCGGGCGGTCGCCGGCAGCTTGCGGCAGCGCGGACCCGAGTCGTCGGCCGACACC
>CAXTTB010000571.1:0-2296 GCA_964246905.1 uncultured Acetobacteraceae bacterium
GCTCACTGGTGCCCCGTTCACTGGTCCCCCGCTCACTGGTCCCCCGCTCACTGGTCCCCCGCTCACTGGTCCTTGTAGCGGTAGCCGATGCCGTACAGCGTCTCGATGTGGTCGAAGCTGTCGTCGGTGGTGCGGAACTTCTTGCGGACCCGCTTCACGTGGCTGTCGATGGTGCGGTCATCGACGTAGATGCTCTCGCCGTAGGCCGCGTCGATCAACTGGTCGCGCGACTTCACCATGCCGGGCCGGGCCGCCAGCGCCTTGACCAGCAGGAACTCGGTCACGGTCAACTGGATGTCGCGGCCCCGCCACGCGCATTGGTGCTTGGTCTCGTCGAGCACCAGGTCGCCGCGCACCATGACCCCGCCCGGCGCAGCGCCGGACCCCTCCGCCCGGCTGGTCTCGTTGCGGCGCAGCAGCGCGCGGATGCGCTCGATCAGCAGGCGCTGGCTGAACGGCTTGGTGATGTAGTCGTCGGCGCCGAGCCGCAGGCCCATCAGCTCGTCCACCTCCTCGTCCTTGCTGGTGAGGAAGATCACCGGGAGCTGGCTGCGGGCGCGCAGCCGCTGCAGCAGCTCCATCCCGTCCATGCGCGGCATCTTGATGTCCAGCACCGCCAGATCGACCGGCTTCGCGGTCAGGCCCTGCAGGGCGCTTTCCCCGTCCGTGTAGGTGCGGACCAGGAAGCCCTCCGCCTCCAGGGTCATGGACACGGAGGTCAGGATGTTGCGGTCGTCGTCAACCAGCGCGATGGTCTGCTTCATGGACGTGTCGCCTTCGTTAGCCTACGTGGGACCGGGCATGGTGGACGCCGGGCATATGCGCTCTATGTGGGTGTGAACGATGGCGTAATGCAGGGAGCATGAGAAGTGTCCACCACGGCAGGACCGACGCCCACGCCCATTCCGGATGCCCGCGCCCTGCTGCGCGCCGCCCGCGCCGGCACGCTGGCCACCAGCGGCGACGGCCAGCCCTTCGCCTCCCTGGTGACGCCCGCCGCCGCCCCTGACGGCTCCGTGCTGCTGCTGCTGTCCGGCCTGTCGGAGCACACGCGCCATCTGCGCGACGAGCCGCGCTGCGCCGTCATGGTGGCGGGGGCGCCGGCCGAAGCCAACCCGCAGACCGCGCCACGCCTGACCGTGACCGGCCTGGCCGCACCCGAGCCTGACCCGGCGCTCAAGGCGCGCTGGGTCGCGCTGCACCCTTACGCCGCGTTCTACGCGGGCTTCGGGGACTTTCAACTGTGGCGCGTCGTGTTGAAGGCCGGGCTGTTCATCGGCGGCTTCGCCAGCGCCACGCGGCTGCGCCAGGCGGACCTTGCCTGGGACCCGGACGCGGTGGCGGCGGTCGCTGCCGCGGAAGAGGGCGTCCTCGCCCATTGCAACGACGACCACGCCGACGCGCTCGGCCTGATCGCCGCCGCCCACGGCGCGGAGGGGCCGGGCTGGCGCATGGCGGCCTGCGACGTGGACGGCTGCGACCTGGCGCGCGAGGACCTGGTGGTGCGCGTCCCCTGGCCCGCCCCGGTCGCGGACGCCTCCGGCATCCGGGCGGAACTGGTGCGCCTCACGCAGATGGCCCGGGCCAAAATGGGGGGAGCTTAGTACGAAAGGACCCTGGACGGTCCCCTGCCGCTCGCCTAATAGGCTTGAAAACCCAACTAAGGCGTCCTCCCCTGTGCAGGACCGTTCCAGGGAGTAAGCAGTGGCCTTCCAGACAGATGCCGCCTCCGCCCTTGCCGGCACCAGCGTGTTCCCCGGGCGCGCGGTGGACCCCCCCCCAGCCGCCCCCCCGCACCGCGCCCCCCCCCAGCGCCCCCACCACCCCCCCCCCTAACGGGTCACCCCACCACGGATGAGCCAACGGCCGCCGGCATGAGTCTTTCTTGGCGCGCCGCCGCCCGCCAACCCGGCGCGCGACGCCATCGCCCCGAAGCGATGCAAGGGTCATCGCATCGTGCCGTTGGCATCACGCCGCGTGCCGCGCCAGTTCCTTCGGCAGCAGCCGCATGGTCTCGGTCAGGATGTGGCTGCGGAGCGCCGTGGCGCCGGGGCAGGCCGGCACGGCGTCCACGGCGGCGGCGGCCAGCGACTCCAGCCGCATGATGGCGCCGTCGAGGCCCAGCTCGCGCACCGCGCTGGGACGGTCTAGGGCAAGGTCCTGGCCCCCGGGCTTGCCCCCCGCGTCCGGACGCGCCGTGGCGTCGAGGATGTCGTCGGCGACCTGGAACGCTTCCCCGAGCCGCGCGCCCCGCCGGCGCCCCGGCTCGGCCGCCGCGCCCGCCGCCGCGGCGCCG
>CAXTTB010000571.1:2306-2805 GCA_964246905.1 uncultured Acetobacteraceae bacterium
CCCGGGGCGGGCCGGTGCGGGCGCGCCCCCGCGCCCGCCCCCCCCCCCCCCCCCCCCCCCCCCCCCCCCGGGCGCGGCCTCCGCGCCCGCAGACGCTGCGCCGGCGACGGTCGCGGCGGCGAACAGCGCGCCGGTCTTCTCCCGCTGGTACTGCGCGAGATCGACCGAGTCCTCACACTCCCACGCCTGCCCGGCGACGATGCCGCCGGGCACGCCGACCGAGCCGGCCACCGTCAGCATCAACGGCGCCAGGCGCTTGGGCGTGACGGCGGCGCCAAAGGCCAGGGTCTGGAACGCCAGCACGATCAGCGCGTCGCCCGCCAGCACCGCCAGCGGCTCGCCGAAGGCCCGGTGCACCGTGGGCCGCCCGCGGCGGGTGTCGGCGTCGTCGAAGCACGGCAGGTCGTCATGCACCAGCGACGCGCAGTGCAGCAGCTCGATGGAAGCGGCGGCGGCGTCGGTCACGTCCGGCTCGTCCTCCCCGCACGCGGCGGCGACG
>CAXTTB010000572.1:0-2792 GCA_964246905.1 uncultured Acetobacteraceae bacterium
CGCCGCGCACGACCTCCAGCGAGCCGCCGCCGATGTCGGCCATGATGCCGTCGGCCTCCGGGATGCCGCACAGCACGCCGGCGCTGGACAGCGCGGCCTCCTCCTCGCCGGACAGCACGCGGATGGGGACGCCGGGCATCCGCGCCTCCAGGCTCGCCACGAACTCCGGGCCGTTGGAGGCGTCGCGCACCGCGGCGGTGGCCAGCACCTCGAACGGGTCGGCGCCCATGGCGCGGGCGATGGCGTGGTAGCGGGCCATGACGCGCAGGCCCTGGGCGACCCCGGCCTCGTTCAGCCGCCCGGTGCTGGCCAGGCCGCGGCCCAGGCGCAGCACCGCCTTCTCGTTGAAGATCGCGACGGGGTTGCGGCCCCGGCCCTCGAACACCACCAGGCGCACGGAGTTGGAGCCGAGATCGACAATGGCGGAACGGGGGGCGGCTGGCGGCCCAAGCGGGTCCGGCATGGTCAGTCCTGGCTCACGCGGTCGGCGCGGCGGACCGGGTGCGAATGGGTCGAGAGCGCGCCGTGCAGCGCCGAGCCGCGCCCGGACAGCGACGGATTGGTCATGAAGTAGTCGTGCGCCGACACCGGGCGGGCGCCCGCCGCCACCCGCCGCCACGCGCCGTCCGCGCCCAGCTCCCAGGATTGCAGCGTGTCCCGCAGGTTCACCACCATGATCTGGTCCAGCACCTGGGCGTGGACGGTGCGGTTGTGGATGGGCACCAGCGTTTCCACCCGCCACTCCATGTTGCGGGCCATCCAGTCGGCGCTGCTGATGAACACCCGGGCGTGCTTGCTGGGCAGGCGGTGGCCGTTGCCGAAGGCGTAGATGCGGGCGTGCTCCAGGAAGCGTCCGACGATGCTCTTGACCCGGATGTTCTCCGACAGTCCGGGCACACCGGGGCGCAGGCAGCAGATGCCGCGCACCACGCACATCACCTGCACCCCGGCGTTGGACGCGGCATACAGCCGGTCGATCAGCTTGTCGTCCACCAGGCTGTTCATCTTGAGCCAGATGTGCGCCGGGCGCCCGGCGGCGGCGTGCGCCATCTCCGCGTCGATCAGCTCCATCAGCGTCTTGCGGGTGGTCAGCGGGCTGAACGCCAGGCTGTCCATGCGCTCGGGCGTCGCGTAGCCGGTCATGTAGTTGAACAGCCGGGCGCTGTCCCGCGTGAGGTCCGGGTCGCAGGTGAAGAAGCTGAGGTCGGTGTAGATGCGCGCGGTGATCGGGTGGTAGTTGCCGGTGCCGAAGTGCGCGTAGGAGCGCATGGCGCCGCCCTCCCGCCGCACCACGAGCGACAGCTTGGCGTGGGTCTTCAGCTCCATGAAGCCATAGACGACCTGGACCCCGGCCGCTTCCATGCTGCGGGCCAGGCGGATGTTGGCCTCCTCGTCGAAGCGGGCGCGCAGCTCGATCAGCGCGGTCACGGACTTGCCGGCCTCCGCCGCCTCGATCAGCGCCTTGACGATGGGGCTGTCGCGGCTGGTGCGGTACAGCGTCTGCTTCACCGCCACCACGCTCGGGTCGGCGGCGGCCTGGCGGAGGAACTGCACCACCACGTCGAAGCTCTCGAACGGGTGGTGGACGATGATGTCCTTGGCGCGGATGGCGGCGAAGCAGTCGCCGCCGAAGTCGCGGATGCGCTCGGGGAAGCGCGGGGTGTACGGCGGGAACAGCAGGTCCGGGCGGTCGTCCACGATCATCTGCTTGAGGTCGGCGGCGCCCAGGATGCCGTGCTGCACCACCACCTCGTCGCCGGGGATCTCGTGCTCGTCCACGTCCAGCTCGTCGATCACCAGCGCGCGCAGGTCGTCCGGCATGTCGGCATCGACCGACAGGTGGATCGCCACCCCGCGGCGGCGGCGCTTCAACGCGGTCTCGTAGGAGCGCACGAGGTCCTCGGCCTCCTCCTCGAACTCGACGCCGGTGTCGCGGATCAGGCGGAACAGCCCGCGCCGCACCGCGTGGAAGCCGGGGAACAGGCGCCCGAGGAACAGCCCGACCAGCTCCTCCAGCAGCACGAAGCGGATGGTGGGGCTGTCGGGCCGCATCGGCAGGCGGACGAAGCGCTCGATCAGGCCCGGCAGCGGGATCAGCGCGTCCATGACGTGATGGTCCTCCTCCCGGTGCAGCTTGAGCACCATGACCAGGCCCATGTTCGGGATGAACGGGAACGGGTGCGCCGGGTCGATGGCAAGCGGGGTCAGCACGGGGAACACGCGGTCCATGAACCAGGTCTCGAGCCAGGCGCGGTCGGCCTCCGTCAGCGCCGCCGCCTCGCACAGCTCGATCCCGGCCGCGCGCAGCTCGCCGCGCAGGTCGAGCCAGGCGGCCTGCTGCATGTCCATCAGCGCCCGCGCCCGCGGCTGGATCTCGCCCAACTGCTGCGCCGCCGTGCGCCCGTCCGGGCTGATAGCCGCGACGCCGGCCTTGGCCTGGCCGATAAGCCCCGCCCCCCGGACGGAGAAGAACACGTCCAGGTTAGACGCGCTGATCGAGATGAAGCGCAGGCGCTCCAGCAGCGGGTGCCGGCGGTTCTCCGCCTCCTCGACGACGCGATGGTTGAAGTCGAGCCAACTCAACTCTCGGTTTATGAAGCGTTCCGGGCTGTCGGCGGCGATGCCGCCCGGGGCGGTTCTGGACAGGAGCGGGGCGCTGATCTCGTTCATGGGGCGCATCCTAAAGCAAGGCGGGGCCGGACGGCCAGGCGTCGGCCGGCTCCGCGTCGTGGCCGCACATCAGGGGTTGCAGTGTTCGGGCGGCCAGGGCGCGCGTGATGCCGCGCCCTGGC
>CAXTTB010000573.1:0-2790 GCA_964246905.1 uncultured Acetobacteraceae bacterium
CCGAAGTAGCATGGCGTGCCGAACAGGATGGCGGCGGCCCATTCGGCGTCGTCCTTGGTGGGTGCCTCGTACAGCGCGTGCTGCCGCCGGGCGCTGTCCAGCCAACCCTCGACCTGGGCCATGGCGTCCTCCCCCGCCACCTCCCGTGCCCGGCACAGCCGCACGTCGGCGCCCGCCTGCCGCGCCGCGTCGGCCGCGGCGGCGGCGAGCGCCTCCACCGTGCCGTTGCGGGAATAGAACACGACGAGCACGCGGGCAGGATCGGGCAAGCTAGGCTCCATGGTTCGTCCGTCCCGTGCGGCGGACGAACCATAGATGCCCCTGCCCCCGGCTTTGTAACCCTTCTCCGTCGTCGGGCCGTGGGGGCGCGGGGGGAGCACCCGGGGGCGGGCTGCCCACCTGGCGCTGCAGCGCGCGCAGCTTCTCCAGGTTCGCCCGCACCAGGTTCGTGCCGTCGCGCATGAGCGTCGCGAATTGCGGGCTGACCGCACCCTCGTCACTTACGCCGCCCTGCATCCGGAGCAGCTCCTCGTGGCTTGCGATCTGGTCGCCGACGTAGGTGCGGTCGAAGTCGAGGCCTTCTTGGAGCCTCATATGCCCGAGGCGCACGCGCAGGTCGGTGCGGAGGACGCGCGGCGGCGTGATGGACGCGGCTGCCGCGGTGGGCGCCAGGCGCTCGGCGAAGCTGTTGGCCTGGCTGGTGAGCTGGTCCGAGATCGCCTTCACGGCCGGCGACTGCGCCTGCGTCTTGGCCAGCGCGCCTTCCTGCCGGTCGAACTCGATGATCTGGTAGGCGTCCGTGGTGAACTGCACCTCCGCCGGGTTGACGCTGGCGTCGGGAGAGGCGGGCTTGGCGTCCTGGTTGTTGCAGGCGGCGAGCAGCGAGAGCGCCGCGACGGCCCATAGGCGTGGCATCGTGTTCATGGTGTGCATGTCCCCGTTCCCCGAGGCGGGCGGGCGCGGATGCCCGCCCACCCCAGGCGCATCAGATTATGGCGCGATCAGAATATAGCGCGGTCAGAATACATAGACGATCCGGAACGTCGTCCCGAAGTCCTGCTTGAACCCGCCGGTGACTTTCACGTCGTGGTTAAGCTCCAGCATCGTCTGGATACGCGGCGTGAGGAACAGCGCGGCGTTGGCGCGGATGCGCTGCGTCTCCGTTTTAACGCCGTCACGGAAGCCGTTCACCTTCTGGTCGCCGCCGAAGAGGCCTTCGTAGCCGAGCGAGGTGGTGAACGCCGGACTCCAGCGCCAGTTGACCCAGGCCTGCGTACGGAAGGTCGGGTCCTGGGTGAGCTGCCGGTTGCCGGGCACGTAGTCGGTGTTGTTGCCGTAAACCAGGGTGTCGAACTCAAGGTCAACGCCGAGGTGGTCGCCGAAGCCCTGGGTCAGGCCGACCTGGATGTCGCCGCTCCAGCGGTTGTCGCCAAGGTTGATGGCCGACCGCCGATCATAGGTGCCGGTCGGCGGGTAGATGAAGCCCGTCAGGTTGACGTTGGTCTTGGTCGCCGTGTTGACGTAGGGCCAGATGAACGCCGAAAGCTGGAGGTTCTGCGCGCCGAAGGTGCTCCCGAGCCGCTGGCCGTCGATATGGGCGGCCGACAGCGAGCCGAACGGCTCGATGATCTGGAAGCCGGCGGGATGCCCCCCGACATCGAAGAAATGAACATAGCGGGCCACGCCGACGTTGACCTCGACGCCGGAGTCTTTGATCGTGTTGCCCCGGGCAACGTTGAACGAGGTTTGATGGCCATAGATGTAGTAGCCGATGGCCAGGTTGGTGCCGGCGGGCAGCGGCGTGAACTCGTAAGGCTCGATCTCCTGCGCTCCCGCCCTGGTCGCGGCGCCCACGGTCAGCAGCAGGCAGACCAGGCCACCCAGCCCAAGCTGTGCAAGCGACCGGGTCCAGGCAAACCCTTTAATGTGCACTTATTGTACTCCTCCCCTTGATCGAACTGGCGTCGGGTTGACCCGGCCCCAGCAGTCCAGCGCCTTACGCCACGCAGCCCGTCGAACCGTTACGGTACTCATACAAGACCCTCGCAACATTCGCTCAAGAAAGTGTGCGCGCAAATACGATTCATGCAAATGCAATTTGCTATAACAGCGATTTGTTCGTCGGGTGATGCGATATAGACACGCTCCGCCGCGGCGCGGCGATCCGGCTGGCGCTGCCAGCCGGTTTGCGCCACGATCCGTGAGCATGAGATTTGCGACCGCCCTGGCCCTCGCTTCGGCGCTGCTGCTGGCGGCTCCGGCGCGTGCCGAGAACCCCGGCACGGCCGACCCCGGCCTGCTGCTCGGCCCGATCCGCACCTTCGGCGCGGAGGACGCGGCCCGGCTGGCGTGCGGGCGGGACGCGGTGGTCTGGGCCGACCGCTACGAGGGGTTCGCCTACGCTCCCGGCGAACCCAAGTACGGCAGGACGGACGCAGGCTCCTACGCCTGCCGGCAGGACGCGGCGGGCGGCAACTACTGGGACACCGACCCGCGCAGCAGCATGGCCGGCCACCCCGGACGGAGCTTTCCCTTCACGCCCGTCTTCGTCGGCTCCTGATCCTGACGGACCTGCTGGCAGCGGCGCGGGCGGCGCGCGACGCCGGGCAGGCCGACCGGGCGCTGGCCTTGGCCCAAGAGGCGCAATCGCAGGCGCCGGCTGCGCCGGAGCCGGCGTTCCTGCTGTGCTCGCTCCTGCTCGCCCGGCGCGACCCGGCGGCGAACGCATTGCTCGCAACGCTCTCGACGTTCGAGGGCTTCGCGCCGGGCTGGGAGGAGTTGGGCCACGCC
>CAXTTB010000574.1:0-2781 GCA_964246905.1 uncultured Acetobacteraceae bacterium
GTTCCCAGGACGGGCTGCCACCACCGCCGCCGGACCGCTCGGACGCCGGGGCACGCTCGCGCGGCTGGTAGCCGCCGCCACCGCCGCCCATGCCGCCCTCCTCGCCGCGCCCGCTCAGCATGGTCAGCTCGCCGCGGAACGCCGGGATGACGATTTCCGTGGTGTACTTGTCCTGGCCGGACTGGTCCTGCCATTTCCGCGTCTCGACCCGGCCCTCAAGATAGACCTTGCTGCCCTTTTTCAGATACTTCTCGGCGATCTCGCCCAGCTTGTCGTTCTTGATGACGACGTTGTGCCACTCGGTCTTCTCCTTGCGCTCGCCCGAGCCGCGGTCGCTCCAGCTTTCGCTGGTCGCCAGGGTGAAGTTGACCACCTTGCCGCCGTTCTGGAAGCTGCGCACCTCCGGGTCCTTGCCGAGGTTGCCGATCAGGATCACCTTGTTGACGCTGCCCGCCATGTTCCGCCACCCTCCATCATCCGGACTCGCACCGGGCCACCATCATACTCCCTGTTCCCCGGGCGAACCAGGCCCCGGGCGAACCAGGGCCCGGCTGCGGCGCGGCCGCCGGGGTTTCCAACGCCATCCCATACTGTCATATGGGGTGAACGATACCAGAACGCTAGGACGGTTCGCATGGCCGGCTCCATTCGCGTGCGCGGGGCGCGCGAGCACAACCTCAAGAACATCGACGTCGAGATCCCGCGGGACAGCCTGACGGTCATTACCGGGCTGTCCGGCTCCGGCAAGTCGTCCCTGGCGTTCGACACCATCTACGCCGAGGGTCAGCGCCGCTACGTCGAGAGCCTGTCGGCCTACGCGCGGCAGTTCCTGGAGCTGATGGGCAAGCCCGACGTGGACAGCATCGAGGGGCTGTCGCCGGCCATCTCCATCGAGCAGAAGACCACCAGCCGCAACCCGCGCAGCACGGTCGGCACCGTGACCGAGATCCACGACTACATGCGCCTGCTGTGGGCGCGGGTCGGCGTGCCCTACTCCCCCGCCACCGGCGAGCCCATCGAGGCGCAGACGGTGAGCCAGATGGTGGACCGGGTGGCGGCGATGCCGGAGGGCACCCGCCTGCTGCTGCTGGCGCCCGTGGTGCGGGACCGCAAGGGCGAGTACCGCAAGGAGCTGGCGGAGCTGCAGCGCAAGGGCTTCACCCGCGTCAAGGTGGACGGCAAGCTGTTCGAGATCGGCGAGGTGCCGGCGCTCAACCGCAAGGTCAAGCACGACATCGACGCCGTGGTGGACCGCGTAGTGGTGCGGGACGGCATCCAGACCCGGCTCGCCGACAGCTTCGAAACCGCGCTCGGCCTGGCCGACGGCGTGGTCTATGCGGAGGACGCCGACACTGGCGCCCGCACCGTGTTCAGCAGCCGCTTCGCCTGCCCGGTCAGCGGCTTCACGATCGAAGAGATCGAGCCGCGGCTGTTCTCCTTCAACAGCCCGCACGGCGCCTGCCCGGCCTGCGACGGCCTGGGCCTGGAGCAGTTCTTCGACCCCAGCCTGGTCGTCCCCGACGAGCGCGTGAGCCTCGCCGAGGGCGCCGTCGCCCCCTGGAGCGGCGCGCAAAGCCCATACTACGACCAGACACTCGCCAGCCTCGCCAAGCACTTCAAGGCCAGCACCCGGACGCCCTGGCACGAGCTGCCGGACCGGGTGCGCGCAGCCATCCTGCTCGGCACGGATCAAGAGGAGATCGAGTTCGCCTACAAGGACGGCGTGCGGTCCTACTCGGTGAGGAAACCGTTCGAGGGCGTGCTCCGCAACCTGCAGCGCCGCTGGCAGGAAACCGACAGCGCCTGGGTGCGGGAGGAGATGAGCCGGTTCCAGGCCGACAAGCCTTGCGCCGTCTGCCAGGGCGCGCGTTTGAAACCGGAGGCGCTGGCGGTGAAGATCGCCGGGCGCAACCTGGCGGAAGCGGCCGAGCTGCCGATCCGCCGCGCCCTCGCCTGGTTCCAGGACGCCGGCGCCACGCTCACCCCGCAGCGCCAGGAGATCGCCCGGCGCATCTTCCGCGAGATCGTCGAGCGGCTGCAGTTCCTGGTCGATGTCGGCCTCGACTACCTGACGCTGGCCCGCGGCAGCACCACGCTGTCCGGCGGCGAGAGCCAGCGCATCCGGCTGGCCAGCCAGATCGGCTCCGGCCTCACCGGCGTGCTGTACGTGCTGGACGAACCCAGCATCGGCCTGCACCAGAGGGACAACGAGCGGCTGCTCGGCACGCTGCGCCGGCTGAAATCGCTCGGCAACACGGTGCTGGTGGTCGAGCACGACGAGGACGCGATCCGCGCCGCCGACCACCTGATCGACATGGGGCCAGCCGCCGGGGTGCACGGCGGCCATGTCATCGCGGAGGGCACGCCGGAGGAGGTCGCGGCCCATCCCGACAGCATCACCGGCGCCTACCTCTCAGGCCGCCGCCACATCCCGATCCCGGCCCGGCGCCCCATCGACCCCGCCCGGGCCGTCCGCGTCGTCGGCGCCCGGGGCAACAACCTGAAGTCCGTCACGGCCGAGTTCCCGCTCGGCACCTTCACCTGCGTCACCGGCGTCTCCGGCGGCGGCAAATCGACGCTGGTGGTGGACACGCTGTTCAAGGCGGCGAGCCGGCGTTTGATGGGATCGGGCGAGGCCCCCGCGCCGCACGACCGGGTGGAGGGGCTGGACCTGCTCGACAAGATCATCGACATCGACCAGTCGCCCATCGGCCGCACGCCCCGGTCCAACCCGGCCACCTACACCGACCTGTTCGCCCCGATCCGCGACTGGTTCGCCGA
>CAXTTB010000575.1:0-2781 GCA_964246905.1 uncultured Acetobacteraceae bacterium
CCTCCCTGCAAACCCAGGTCGCCCGCCTGCACCCCATGCCCGGCTCCGGCCTGGCGGGCCTGGCCTCGCCGATCGACGGCGTCGTCGTCAGCGCCCCGGTCACGCCGGGCGAGGTGCTGGACACGGCAGCGGAGGCGTTCACGGTGGCCGCCCTTTCGACCGTCATGGTGCTGGCCCAGGTGCCGGAGGCCGGGGTGGCGCTGCTCGCGGTCGGCGACGCGGCGCGGGTGCGCCTGGCGGGCAGCCCCCGCACCTGGGACGGCACCGTCGTGGCGCTGGGCGCGGCGCTGGACCCGCAGGCCCGGACCCTGCCGGCCCGCATCCAGATCGCCAACCCCGACGGCGCGCTGCGCTCCGGCATGTTCGTGGAGGTGGTGCTGACCAGCGACCGCGGGCGGAACGACGTCGTGGTGCCGTCCGCCGCCGTGCAGGCGGTGGGCGACAAGCGCGTGGCCTTCATGCCGCTGGGCGGCGGGCGCTACCAGAGCCGCGAGCTGACCCTGGGCGTCGAGCGCCAGGACTGGACGGAGGTGCGCGGCGGCCTGGCGACCGGGGACGAGGTGGTGACGCAGGGCAGCTTCGAGCTGAAGACCCTGCTGCAGCAAGCCATGCTGGACAAGGAAGGCTGACGGGAATGCAAGGCTTCTTCGAGGCGCTGGTCCGCCGCCGCTGGCTGGTCATGGTCATGGCGCTCGCCGTCGTGGTGGGCGGGGCGCTCAACCTGCGGCAGCTCGCCATCGACGCGGTGCCCGACATCTCGCCCAAGCAGGTCATGGTGCTGACGGAGGCGACGGGGCTGGGGCCGCTGGAGGTGGAGCGGCTGGTGTCCTTCCCCATCGAGACGGCGGTCGCCGGGCTGCCGCTGCTGCAAGGGGTGCGCTCCACCTCCCGCTTCGGGCTGTCCGCGGTGTACGTGACGTTCGGGGACGGCGCCGACGTGCAGACCGCCCGCTCCCAGGTGACGGAGCGGCTGCAGCAGGCGCAGGCGATGCTGCCGCCCGGCGTCGGCACCCCGTCGCTCGGGCCGTTCGCCACGGGCCTCGGCGAGATCCTGGAGTTCGAGCTGCGCGGCCCCGGCTTCACGCCGATGCAGCTCTACCAGATGCTGCAATGGCGCATCGTGCCGCAGTTGCGCCTGGTGCCCGGCATCGCCGACGTGAACATCTACGGCGGCGCGCTGCAGACCTACGAGGTGCAGGTGAACCCGGACCGGATGCGCGCCCAGGGCATCACGCTGCCGCAGATCTACGCCGCCATCGAGGCCAACAACGCCACCCGCGGCGGCGCCTCCATCAACCATGGCGACGAGCAGCAGATCGTGCGCGGCCTGGCGCTGGCGCAGAACATGGGCGACATCGCCGGCATCGTGCTCAAGGCGTCGCCGGGCGGCATCCCGGTCACGGTCGGCGACGTGGCGGAGGTGCGGATGGCGCCCAAGGCGCGGCTGGGCGCGGTCACGCATGACGGGGAGGGCGAGACGATCCTGGGCGTCGCCGACATGCAGTTCGGCCTGAACGCCAGCGAGGTGCTGCCGGCGCTCAAGGAGGGCATCGCCCGGGTGCAGGCGACCTTGCCGCCCGGCGTGGAGATCCGGGTGTTCTACGACCGCTCCGACCTGATCGCCCGGGCGATCAACACGGTGGAGCACAACCTGGGCGAGGGCGCGCTGCTGGTGGTGGCGATCCTGCTGCTGATGCTGGGCAACCTGCGCGCCGGGCTGATCGTGGCCACCGTGATCCCGATCTCGATGATGATGGCGTTCGCGGGGATGCGGGTGCTGGGCATCTCCGGCAACCTGATGAGCCTGGGCGCGCTCGACTTCGGCCTGATCGTGGACGGCGCGGTGGTGCTGGTGGAGAACGTGCTGCGCCGGCAGTCCGGGGGCAAGGCGGGGGAGGGCCAGGACCCCATCAAGGTCGTGCCCGGCGCGGCGGCCGAGGTGGCGCGGCCCGTCATCTTCTCCGTCGTCATCATCACGCTGGTTTACCTGCCGGTGCTGTCGCTGCAG
The DNA here is from genome assembly GCA_964246905.1 of uncultured Acetobacteraceae bacterium. Classification (GTDB taxonomy): domain Bacteria; phylum Pseudomonadota; class Alphaproteobacteria; order Acetobacterales; family Acetobacteraceae; genus CAHJXG01. The sequence continues at coordinate 2,009 of CAXTTB010000575.1, forward strand.
GACATCGAGGGCAAGACCTTCCGCCCGATGGCGCTGACCGTCATGCTGGCGCTGGTCAGCGCGCTGTTCGTCACGATGCTGGTCACGCCGGCGATGGCGGCGAGCTTCCTGAACTCCAAGGCGTCGGAGAAGGACACCTTCATCGTCCGCGGCGCGCGGCGCGGCTACACGCCGGTGCTGCGCCGGGCGATGGGGCATCCCTGGATCACCGCCGGGCTGGCGGCCGTGCTGTTCGCGGCGTCGGTGTTCTTCGGGATGCGGCTGGGGGGCGAGTTCATCCCGCAGCTCAGCGAGGGGGCCATCGTCGTCACCTCCAACAAGCCGCCCAGCATCAACCTCGACGCCTCGCTCCGCATCGTCACCGAGATCGAGACGGTGCTGCGCAGCTTCCCCGACGTGAAGACGGTGGTGTCGCAGACCGGCAGCGCCGCCGTGCCCACCGACCCGATGGGGGTGCAGAGCACCGACAGCTACGTGATCCTCAAGCCGCAGGCGGAGTGGACCACGGCCAAGACCCAGGAGGGCATCGCGGCCGCCATGGAGGAGAAGGTCAAGGCGGCGGTGCCCGGCGTGTCGCTGGAGCTGTCGCAGCCGATCCAGATGCGGATGGACGACCTGCTGCAGGGCGTGCGCTCGGACGTGGCGCTGACGATCTATGGCGAGGACCTGGACACGCTGGGGCGGCTCGCGGACCAGTCGGTGCAGGTCGTCAAGGGCGTGCAGGGCGCCGCCGACGTGCGGTCGGAGCAGGAAGGCACGCTGCCCGCCATGAC
>CAXTTB010000576.1:0-2774 GCA_964246905.1 uncultured Acetobacteraceae bacterium
GACTGCGGCCATGCGCGACGTGTTCTCCGACCGCGCCCTGGCCCACGCCGCCGCCGTGCGGCGCGCGCTTTAAGGCCGGAGTGCGGTCCAGGTCCCAGCACCAGTCTCCGCGGCTGGCCGGCGGCAGGCCGCGCTGCTATGCCCTTGCTTGCGCCCGCGCCGCTTCCGAGGGGTTTTGGAGCACGCCGCCGCGGATGACCGGCAGCAGGAAGGCCGCGAAGAACACCGTGTTTGAAATTGCATTCAACCCGAAGCCGGTCACGATGGATAAAAGGCTGTCGATCACGAACCAACCCGCCACGCCGGCGGTCAACCCGAGCCAGACCGCTCCGCCCCGGTTTCCAAGCTGGTGGGCCGCCTGCATCGCAACCCGCAAGGTCAGGCTCCAACCCAAGATCACGCATCCCAGCACCGCCACGCTGAAGCGCAATGGAGAATTGAAATCGACCTCGGCCCCGCCACCAAGGACGCGCATGAGCAGGCGTGCGGGGCCGACCGTCGCATCAAGACCGGCCCCCGCCAGCACGACACCGAACACTCCAACCGCCAGGCACCAAGCTGTCATCCATCTCCACCAGAAACGCGGCATCGGCCATACCCTCCCTGCTGTATGTAGTGGATGCTACATCTAGCATGGGTCCGTAGCGGGCGCTACAGGCTTTTCCATGAGCATCCGAGATGAGCGCCGGGAAGCCGCTATCGAGCGAATGGCCGACCACCTGTTGAGCGAGGGCCTGCCCGGCGCAAGCCTGCGCCCGTTGGCTGCCGCCGCCGGGACCAGCGACCGGATGCTGCTGTATTATTTCACCGACAAGGACGAACTGCTCACGGCGACGCTCGCGCGCATCGCCGAGCGGATGACCGCCTCCTTGGACCAGGCGCTCCCGCCCGGAGCGCGGCGGCCATTCGACGCGTTGCTGGCCGAGATCTGGGCGGCACTGGGATCGGACTCGATCCGCCCCTTCATGCACCTCTGGCTGGACCTTGCGGCGGGAGCGGCGCGAGGCCGTCAGCCGCACCGGGCCACCGCAGGCGGCATCGCTGACGGCTTTCTGGGTTGGGTGGAGGCTCGCCTGGATGTTGAGCCGGAGGGCAGCCGTTTGCGCGCTGCGGCGCTTCTGCTGGCGACGGTTGAGGGATTGCTCGTGCTGGACGCCGTCGGACGCCGGACGGTCGCCGACAGGGCGGTTGCCGGCTCAGGTCCGGATACCGGAGCCTGAACCGAAACACGACCGATGGAGGCACGCCATGGACTGGTCCGCCAAGCAGTACGCGGTGTTCGAGGACGAGCGCACCCGGCCGGTGCGCGACCTGCTCGCCGCGGTGCCGGGCGGGGCGGCGCGGACGGCGGTGGACCTGGGCTGCGGACCCGGCAACTCCACGGAACTGCTGCTGCGCCGCTTCCCCGGCGCCGATGTCACCGGCCTCGACAGCTCGCCCGACATGGTTGCGGCGGCGCAGGTCCGGCTGCCGCAACTGCGGTTCCAGGTGGCGGACATCTTGGCGTGGGACGCGCCGGGGCCGTTCGACGCGATCCTGGCCAACGCCGTGCTGCAATGGCTGCCGGACCATGCGGCCCTGCTGCCGCGCCTCGCCGCCAAGCTCGCGCCGGGCGGCAGCCTCGCGGTGCAGATGCCGGACAATCTGGAGGAGCCGGCGCACCGGCTGATGCGGGAGGCGGCAATGGACGGGCCTTGGGCCGCCAAGCTCACGCGCGCCGCCGGGGCGCGGGAGGCGATGGGGACGCCGGCTTGGTACTATGGCGTTCTGCGTCCGCATTGCGCGCGGGTGGATGTGTGGCGGACGACCTACCATCACCCGCTGGCCGGCGGGGCGGATGCCGTGGTCGAATGGTTCAAGGGCAGCGGCCTACGCCCGTTCCTCCAGCCGCTTGACGCGGCGGAGCAGGCCGGGTTCCTGGCGGAGTACCGCGGGCGGATCGCCCAGGCCTACCCTGCCTTGCCGGACGGCAGCGTGCTGCTGCCCTTCCCGCGGCTGTTCCTGGTGGCGACCCGCTAACGCGGCGCCATGCGGAGCGCGCCGTCGAGCCGGATCACCTCGCCGTTCAGCATCGGGTTCTCGCACACCGCGCGGACCATCGACGCGAACTCCTCCGGGCGGCCCAGCCGGGACGGGAACGGCACCGCGCTGCCCAGGCTGTCCTGCACCTCCTGGGGCAGCCCGGCCATCATTGGGGTCGCGAACAGGCCGGGGGCGATCGTCACCACCCGGATGCCGCTGCGCGCCAGCTCCCGCGCGATGGGCAGCGTCAGGCCCGCCACCCCGGCCTTGGACGCGGCATAGGCCGCCTGGCCGATCTGCCCGTCGAAAGCCGCGACGGACGCCGTGTTGACGATCACCCCGCGCTCCCCATCCACGCCCGGCGCGCCCTTGGCGATGGCGGCGGCGGCCAGGCGGATCATGTTGAACGTGCCGACCAGGTTGATCGCGACCACGCGGGCGAACGACGCCAGCGCGTGCGGCCCGTCGCGGCCCAGCACCTTCTCCCCAATCGCGATCCCGGCGCAGTTCGCGAGGGCGTGCACGGCCCCGAACGCCGTTTCCGCCTCCGCCACCACCGCCTGCGCCGACGCTTCCTCCGTGATGTCGGCCAGGACGAAGCGGGCGGCGTCGCCCAGCTCCTGCGCCAGCGCCTCCCCGGCCGCCCGGTTCACGTCGGCGATCACCACCCGGCCACCGGCTGCGACCACCATACGGGCGGTCGCGGCGCCCAGGCCGGATGCGCCGCCGGTGCCGATGAAAACGTGTTCGGC
>CAXTTB010000577.1:0-2767 GCA_964246905.1 uncultured Acetobacteraceae bacterium
CTCCTCTCCCCTACCACCCGGCGGGTGATGCCAAGGAGGGCTATGCGCCGCCGTACCAGCCGGTGACGCTGCTCGGGGCGGACGGGTCGGTGCTGGCGTCCAACGCGGCGGGCGACGTGCTGGCGCTGCTGCCGGTGTATGTCACGCTGAACGGCGGAGCGTCGCCCAGCCTGCGGCGGGGGAACGGCGGCACTCTCGCGTTCGGCAACGCGGTGGAGCTTGCGGGCTCCCTCGACCGCACGGCGCGGCGCGCGGCGCCATACGACCCGCTGCTGGACACGGCGATCCGCTCCGCGCGACTGGCGCGGAGCGGCGACGCGGCGAAGGCCGCCTTGCACCAGGCGGCGTCGGCGCTGGCGCTGCAGATCCTGCAGCAGGACCCGGCCGGGCGCCAAGCCCTGAGCACGAAGCTGCAGCAGGCCGGGCACGAGACGGCGGTGACGGTGGGGGTGGACGGGACGGCCACGTTCCACGACAAGGACCCGGGACCGCTGGGCGTCATTGAAGCGGTGGCCACGATTGCGGCCGATTTCCTGGCGGCCTTTCCGCCCACCTCGGGGGTCGGCATTCCCCTGGCCGTCGCGCTGAACGCGGCCCAAGCCGGCCAGGCGTTCGCGGACGGCAACGTGCTGAAGGGCGTGCTGAGCCTGGGGCCTTGGCTGGCCAGCCTGGCGGCGGAGAATTATTCAAGAGGCAATCTCAACCCGCCCAACTCTGGGGGGAGCCTGTCACAGGGTGATCGGCTCATACCAACGGCCCTTTGTTCTGACTTTTCCGCGTCGCTGCGCTCCTCGCAATGACGAAAAGGGGTCAATGCAAGAGGCCGCTGGTATCAGACGCCGTTTGCGAAGGTTGCTTGCGTCGGCGTGACGGTCTGACCCGCGGGCACCGTGGTTGGATCCAGGCGGCTTGGCTGTCGTGGAGCCTGCGACGGGGAGGTTTGAGGATCGTGCGTCGGTTGGTGATTACGGGTCGGGCCAGGCGCTGACCGATGACCAGTGGCGGCTGTTGCAGCCGTTGATCCCGCCGACCGGGCCCGGAGGCCGCCCGCGGACGACGGACATGCGGCGCCTGCTGGACAGCCTGTTCTACCTGCTGCGGACCGGCTGCCGGTGGCGGCACCTGCCACCTCCGCCCGGGTTCCTGCCGTGGCCGACCGTTTACGGCTGCTTCCGTGCCTTCCTGGACGCGGGCGTATGGGAGGCCGTGCGCCACCACCTCGTGATCATGCTGCGCGAGGGCGCGGGCCGGGAGCCAAGCCCCGCAACCGCAGTGATCGACAGCCAAAGCGTGAAGACTACGGAAGCCGGTGGCCCGCGCGGGTACGACGCTGCCAAGAAAGTGACGGGCCGCAAGCGGCCCATCGCCGTGGACACGCAAGGGCTGCTGCTGGGCGTCGTCGTTCACGCCGCCTCCGTTCAGGACGCGGACGGCGCGTGCCAACAATCCTGGCCTGCTTTCCGCTCGGACTCGCGCTGCTCATCGTCAACCGTCCCCGGGGAGCAAAGGGCTTCGCCGTGCTGCCACGTCGCTGGATCGTCGAGCGTACGCTCGGATGGCTCGGCCGCTGGCGCCGCCTGTCACGCGACCACGAACGCCTGCCCGACGTGTCCGGAGCCATGGTCGCCCTCGCCATGATCCGCCTCATGCTCCACCGCGCCGTCCACCCAAACCGTAAGCGGTTGGCCGCCCCATGACTTCGCAAACGGGGTCGCATACCAGCGGCCTCTTGCATCGATCCCTTTTCGTCATCGCGAGGAGCGCAGCGACGCGGCGATCCAGGGCCGCAAGCAACGTCCTTGCAGTCCTGGATTGCCGCGCCGCAAAGGCGGCTCGCAATGAAGGGGAAAAGTCAGGGCAAAGGGCCGTTGGTATCACCTCGACTTTGGCCAATCCTGACGGCATCCTGCGGAAGTCGGACGGCATTTCGACCGGCCGAGGCGGCCTGCTGACAGCAGCAAGGCCCGACGAGACGGCCCGGCTTAGGGCGCTCGTCAGGTCGGCTGCCGGGGCGGCCCTGAGAAGCGGGCCGGGAGGAGGCCGGGTTGCGGCAGGCGGCTCCGTCAGTCTCTCGCGTCCCTCTGGCAAAGAGCCGTTCGATGTCCTCGTGACGCCGCTTCGGACAGCCTTGCTTCCGGAAAGCCTTGCCCACCGCCATGCCTCGGCGATGCTGCTTATCGCCGACCTGGATGACGGCGCCGGCATTGAAGCCGCGGCGCTTCGCCAGATGCATGGCTTCACGGCGGCAGAGGCCAGGCTGACTCTGCAGTCGCTTCCGGGTCAAGATTTGCCGACCGCGGCCACGGCGCTGGGCATCAGCGTCCACACCGCAAAGACCCTTCTTGCGCGCGTGTTCATCCGCACCGGCACGAACCGCCAATCCGAGCTGGTCGGCAAAATCCTGCGCGGCCCGCTTGGGGCGATCCGCGGCAGGGCTTGCCCAGGGTAGGGCTGCGGCCCGAGCCGCTTGACTCAACCGGCCCATGGCGCACCGGGATGGCGTGATGGTGCCGACGCTCAACGGCCGGAGCGGCTGAACGCGCTGACGGCGCCGGCGTCCGCGCGGGGCTGCTGCATGGCGCCGGGCGCGGCTTCTGCGCTGGGCAGGGCCTGGCGGAAGTTTCGCCGGGTCAGGATTTGGACGACACGCTGGAATACCGGATCGACCCGCTGGTCCGCGCGCTCCGCGCCTCGCGGCTGCCGGTTGTCTGTGCGGTGGGGGGCGTCGCCGCCGGGGCAGGGGCCAACCTGGCGCTGGCCTGCGACG
>CAXTTB010000578.1:0-2759 GCA_964246905.1 uncultured Acetobacteraceae bacterium
GGCCCGCCCCGGCCCGGCGCCGGCGGCCAGCACCTCGGGAACGGCCGCGGCCTCGGCGTCCACGCTTGCCGATCCGCTGTCCGGCATCATCGCGCTGCTGCGTGCCCGCACCAGGCACGACTTCGCGCCGTACAAGCGGGGCACCCTGGAACGGCGCGTCGAGCGCCGCATGGCGATGGCCTCGGTTGGCAAGGATGGCACCGGCAAGGAAAGGATTGCCCGCTACCTGGAGCTGCTGCGCGCCGACCCCGGCGAACTCGGCCTGCTCGCCCGGGACCTGCTGATCCACGTGACCGGCTTCTTCCGCGACCCGGCGGCCTTCGCCGCCCTGGCCGAAACGGTGATCCCCGGCCTGGTGCGGGACCAGCCCCAGGGCCAGCCGCTCCGCCTCTGGATCGCCGGGTGCAGCACGGGCGAGGAGGCCTATTCCCTGGTCATCCTGTTCCGCGAGGCGATCACCGCCGCCGGGCGCGACATCAGGCTGCAGGCCTTCGCCTCCGACATCGACGCGGAGGCGGTCGCCACGGCGCGGGAGGGGCTGTATCCCCCAGCCATCGAGGCGGACGTGTCCGCGGCACGCCTGGCCCGGTTCTTCGCCAAGGAGGACGGGCAAGGCTACCGCGTGCTGCCGGACGTGCGCGGGGCAGTGGTGTTCACCGTACAGGACCTGCTCGCCGACCCGCCCTTCTCCCGCCTCGACCTGGTGTCCTGCCGCAACCTGCTGATCTACCTGGGTCCGGAGGCGCAGGCCAAGGCGGTCGCCGTGTTCCACTTCGCGCTCCGGGAGGGCGGCACCCTGCTGCTGGGCAGCGCCGAGACGGTCGGCGAGGCCGACAGCCGGTTCGAGCTGATCCAGAAGTCCGCGCGCCTGTACCGGCACGTCGGCCCCAAGCGGCCCGGCGACCTCAGCTTCGCCGCCTCCGCCCTCCCCGGGGAGCAGAAGGCCCGCGCCGGCCAGGCGGACGCGCCCACCCGGCAAGCCGTGCTGGCGGAGCTGTGCCGGAACCTTGTGCTCGATCAGCACGCCCCGGCCGCCGTGCTGTGCAACGCCCGGCACGAGTGCCTGTACTCGCTGGGGCCGACCGACCGCTACCTGCGCGTGGCGCCGGGCCATGCCACGCCGGATTTGCTGGCGATGGCGCGGGGGACCTTGCGGACCCGGCTGCGCTCCGCCCTGGCCCGGGCCGCGCAGGGCGATGCGCGCGTCACCGTGCCCGGCGGCCGCATGGTGCAGGACGGCCGCCCGGTCCCCTTCAGCATCGACATCCAGCCGGCGCGGAGCGGCGGCGAGGCGTTGCTCCTGGTGTGCTTCGTGGACGAGCCGGCGCCTCCGCCGGGGGGGCGGCCGGGCGCCCCCCCCCCGGGCGCCCCCCCGGGCGGGGCGCGGGGCCGCGCGGGCGCCGCCGCGGGGGCGCCGGCAGGACGCCGCCGCCCGGGACGCCCCACGGATCGCCGAGCTGGAGCGGGAGCTGGAGGCGGTGCGGACGGACCTGGAAGCGGCGACGCGCACGCTGGAAGCGTCCGGCGAGGAGCAGCGCGCCATCAACGAGGAGGCGCTGTCGGTCAACGAGGAGTACCAGTCCACCAACGAGGAGCTGCTGACCTCCAAGGAGGAGCTGCAGTCGCTCAACGAGGAGCTGACGGCGCTGAACAGCCAGTTGCAGGAGACGCTGGAACGCCAGCGCACCACGTCGAACGACCTGCAGAACATCCTCTACAGCACGGACGTGGCGACGCTGTTCCTGGACCGGGACCTCGGCATCCGCTTCTTCACGCCGGCCACCCGCGCGCTGTTCAACGTGATCCCGGGCGACATCGGCCGCCCCTTGGCCGACCTGCATTCCCTGGCCGCCGACACCCTGCTGCCGGCCGATGCGCGGGCGGTGCTGGACAGCCTGCAGCCGGTCGAGCGCGAGATCAGCACGCCGGGCGGCGCCTGGTTCCGCCGCCGCATCCTGCCCTACCGCACCGAGGGCGACGGCGTGGAGGGCGTGGTCATCACCTTCACAGAGATCACCCGGCGCAAGCAGGCCGCCGCCACCCTGGAGGCGGCGAAGCAGCAGGCGGAGGCCGCGAACCTCGCCAAGTCCCGCTTCCTGGCCGCGGCCAGCCACGACCTGCGCCAGCCCTTGCAGACGCTGGCCCTGCTGCAAGGCCTGCTCGCCCGCAGCGTCACGGGGGAGGCGTCCGGGCTGGTGGCGCGGCTGGACGAGACGCTGGGCGCCATGTCCGGGATGCTGGACACCCTGCTCGACCTGAACCAGATCGAGGCGGGCGTGGTGCAGGCGCTCACCGTGGACTGCCGGATCGACGGCCTGCTGGCCCGGCTTCGGGACCACTTCGCCTACCACGCCCAGGCCAAGGGCCTCGGCCTGCGCGTCATGCCGTGCAGCGCCGTGGTCCGCACCGACCCGCGCCTCCTGGAGCAGATGCTGCGGAACCTGCTGTCGAACGCGCTGAAATACACCGAAACTGGCCGCGTGCTGCTGGGGTGCCGCCGGCACGGGGACGCCCTCCGCATCGAGGTCTGGGACACCGGCCCCGGCATCCCGGACGGCGAGCTGCAGGCGGTGTTCGAGGAGTACCACCAGCTCGGCAACGAGGCGCGGGAGCGGAGCCGCGGCCTGGGCCTCGGCCTGTCGATCGTGCGGCGGCTGGGCGGGCTGCTCGGCCACCGGGTCGATGTCCGCTCGCAGCCCGGACGCGGCTCGGTGTTCACGGTCGAGGTCGCCCGCGCGCCGGATCGGCCGCCGCACGAT
>CAXTTB010000579.1:0-249 GCA_964246905.1 uncultured Acetobacteraceae bacterium
GGCGCAGGCGGTTTTCAGGACGGGTTCGCGGGCCTTGTAACAGCCAGCCTGCCCGCAGCGGCAGAGGGCAAGCCCGTCGAGGTCTGGTTCATGGACGAGGCCCGTGTCGGCCAACAAGGCACGCTGACCCGGGTGTGGGCACCGCGCGGCACGCGCCCGCGTGCGGTGCGCGACCACCGCCGCAATTCGGTTTACCTGTTCGGCGCGGTCTGTCCGGAGCGCGGCATGGGTGCTGCCGTCGTGCTGCCG
>CAXTTB010000579.1:259-2749 GCA_964246905.1 uncultured Acetobacteraceae bacterium
CCGCGTTTCGGCGAGGCGGCCAGCTCGCCGAAACGGCGCAGCCGTTTGCGGCTGGGCACGTTGACCCGGGTGTGGGCGCCCCGAGGCACGCGCCCGCCTGCGCTGCGCGACCATCGCCGCAGCCCGGCCTAGCTGTTCGGCGCGGTCTGCCCGGAGCGGGGCATCGGCGCGGCTGTCGTGCTGCCGCACGTCAACGTGGACGCCATGAACGTCCACTTGGCCGAGATCAGCCGCCATGTGACCGAGGGTGCACATGCCACCCTCGTGCTCGACCAAGCCGGCTGGCACACCTCGCGCAAGCTGCAGATGCCGGAGAACGTCAGCCTGCTGCGATGCTTGGAACAAGCTCATGAACATGCCCCAGCGCCTCGCCTCCATCACCCAGCGCACCTGGGCCAGAGCAGTCACCGGATAGGGCGTCCGGTATAAAATCCCGCGGGATCGACCGTGCCCGCGCCGGCCGCGCTGGCGTAAGCGGCCTCGACGAGGGCGGTGCTGCGGAGGTTGTCCCGTCCGGACGTGTCCGGCTCGCGCCCGGCGCGGAGGCAGTCCACCCAATGCTGCTGGATCGCGCGCACGCTCTCCTGCACCCCGTGCCAGGGCCTGCTGGCCCAGGGCAGCAGCGGCGGGGACACATCGGATTCCCGCGTCCCCGCGGCCGAGGTGACGGACAGGCGGTAGCCCTGGGACAGGCGGATCGACCCTTCGCTGCCGTCCACCTCCACCAGCATCTCGGGAAACGGGTCGGGGTCCCGCTTCGTGGCGTAGGACACGTCGGCCACGCCCGTCGCGCCGCCGGCGAAGCCGAGCAGCACGGCCGCGGCGTCCTCCCCCTTGATGGCCGGGTTGACCCGGTTGGTCCTGGCCGCGAGCGACGTGACCTCGCCCAGCAGGAAGCGGGCCACGTCAAGCGCGTGGATGCCGAGGTCCTCCAGGATGAACCGCTCGCCCTCCGCGAGGTAGGGCTGGCCCGAGAAGATGTCGTATCCCGTGCGGAAGGACACCCGCGCCCAGAACGGCGTCCCGACCTCGCCCCGGTCCATCGCCGCGCGCACCTGCCGCATGGGGCTTTGCCAGCGGGAGTTCTCGTGCACCATGAGCGGCACGCCGGCAACGGCGCAGGCGTCCACCATCGCGCGGGCGTCCGCCATCGTGGCCGCGAACGGCTTCTGGCAGATCACCGGCAGCCGGCGCCGTGCGGCAAGCTCGACCAGGCCCCGGTGGCTCGGCACGGTGGTCGCGATGTCCACGAAGCCGAGGGCTTCCGCGGCGAGCATGGCATCGGCATCGGTGTAGCGCCGCGCGATCCCGAACTGCTCGCCCACCGCGGCGAGGCGCGCCGGGTCACGGTCGCAGATGGCAGCGACCTCCACGCCGGCGATGTCCCGCCACGCATGGAGGTGGTTGACCGCGAAGAAGCCGCAGCCGATCAGCCCGGCGGACAAGGTGCCGCTCATGATATGCCCCCACTCAGCCCGGCGTCCTCCGCGCCCGGAACGCCGCCCGCTGCTCCCACGGCCTGCGCCCACATCGGCGCATGGGCTGCCACGCCGACCGTTCGGAACAGCATGGATGGAGGCTAATCCGGTTGCGCCGGGATGGATAGGCGGCGGGCTGCTCTGCCGGATGGTGCGGTCGAGCAGCGGCGCGCCGAGCCGGTGCCCCAGGGAGCGCACGTGGTTGCCGACCATGGTGGGCGACAGGCCGCGCCCGGCCGCATCCCGGCATCCAAGCGTTCGGCAATGCGGCCAAATGGGTAGATCCCAGCATGAGGAGCATGACCGCGAGCGATCCCGTCTCCAAGGGTCCCGCCGGTCCGCGGCGTCGTTCAGCGTCCCGCGGCACGGTCCGGCATCCAGCGCAGCAGCCTTTGCTCGACGCCCGCCAGCAGGGCGTTGCTGACCAGGCCCACGACGCCCAGCATGGCCACCCCGGCGAACAGGTCGGGCGCGCGGAAAGCGCGGGCCGCGAGCAGGATGCTCAGGCCCAGCCCGTCCTGCCCGGCCAGCATCTCCCCCACCACCGACAGGATCAGGGCCACGGTCAGGCCGAGGCGCATCCCGGCCAGGATGTCCGGCAGCGCGTTCGGCAGCGCGATCTTCGAGATCACGTCCCAGCGGCCGAGGTGCAGCAGCAGCGCCACCTCCCGCAGCCGCGGCTCGACGCCCGCGAAGCCCTGCACGGTGGCCAGCAGCATGGGCCAGAGCGTGCCGAAGCCGATGACGCCCAGCACCATCGCCTGCGTCAGGCCGAAGAAGGCGATGCCGACCGGGATCAGGGCCGAGGCGGGCAGGGGCCGCAGGAACTCCAGCGTCGGCCCCAGCAGCGTGCGCGCCGCGGCGGAGATGCCGACGGCGGCGCCCAGCGCGACCCCTGCGACGGACGCGAGCAGCCAGCCGAGCGCCATCCGCCCGGCCGTCGCCGCCAGGTCGCCCCGCATCGTCCCCGCGCCCAGCCCGCGCAGGAGTGCCGCCCAGGTCCGCTCCGGCG
>CAXTTB010000580.1:0-2747 GCA_964246905.1 uncultured Acetobacteraceae bacterium
GTTCAGGATTGGCGGCGGTTGGCGCCGGTTCAGGCACCGTCTCCGGCACGGGTTCCGGATCGGGCAACGGGTCCACGGCGATCTCGGGCGTCGGCGCGGCCTCGCGCAACGGCGCGGGCGTTGGGGCCGGATAGAGCGGCACCGGGCCGGACTGGGGCATGGCGGGTGGCTGGGCGGCGTACGGCGGCTGGCCGACATAGGGCGGCGGCAGGTAGATCGGGGTCGGATATGGCGGGTAGGACGGCGCGACGCAGCCCGCGAGCAGCGCCGCGCCGCCCGTGAGCATCAGCCAGCGGACCATGCGCCGCCCCTGTCCGTATCCCGCGCGCCCAAGCCGGCGCCGGGGCTGTGCGATACGACCCTCATCCTGCCATGTCCTTGCCACCCCAAACATCTACGCCCCGGCAGCCCGCAACCCACCCGCCTGGACAGGCGGCCTGATCCGGGCATCGATGCCGCCCACTCTCGCCGCCGTCCTTATAGCAGGATATGTTGGGCGTCGCCGGGCCGCGCGGCATGGGGATGCGCGTGGCCGAACCTCGAAGGAAGCTGCCATGGCGTTGCTCGTGCTCACGTTGGTAGGACCGGACCGCCCGGGGCTGGTGAGCAGCCTGTCGAAGGCGCTGGCCGGCTGCGGCGGAAGCTGGCTGGACAGCGAGATGGCGCGCCTGGCCGGGCAGTTCGCGGGCATCCTGCTGGTCAGCGTGCCCGACGCGCAGGCCGATGCCCTCACGGCCGAGTTGGGGAAGCTTGAGGAGGGCCATCTTCGCCTGACGGTGCAGCGGGCTGATCCCGAAGCAACGCCGCAGGCCCATACGACGTTCCAACTGGACCTCATCGGCCAGGACCGGCCCGGCATCATCCGCGACATCGCCCGGGTGCTCGCCGAGCGCCGGGTCAACATCGAGGAGCTGACCACCAAGGTCACGAGCGGCGCGTTCTCCGCGGAGCAGATGTTCCAGGCCGTGGCCCGCCTCCGCGTGCCCGACGGCGTCGAGGCCGCCGAGCTGCGGGAGATCCTGGAGCGCCTGGGTGACGAGATGATGGTCAACATCGCGGTCTCGGATGCGACAGCGGCCACGGACGCGACAGCAGCCACGGGCGCCAGCAGCCAATCTTGAGCAGCCCGGGCATCATTCCCCACCCAACAAAACGCCTCGCCGGACTGGTGGCCTTGAGCCTGTTGCTGCCCGCCCTGCCCGTCCGGGCAGCCGAGCGGGACACGCCGGTCGGCCGCTGGCTCACGCAGGACAAGGAAGCGGTCATCGCCATCGAGCCGTGCGGCACCGCGCTGTGCGGGCGCGTCGTGGGCGTCACCCTCGACCATCCCGACGACCCATTCCCGCTCGACAACGAAGGGCATAGCCAGTGCGGCCTCACGATCATCCGCGGCGGCGTGCCGGACGGGGAGCAGGCCAACGGGGAGCAAGTTTGGGCGATCCGGATCACCGACCCGCGGGACGGCAAGGTTTACCGGGCGCGCATGTGGCTCGATGAGCAGCGCCGCCTGCATGTCCGCGGCTACATCGGCGTGCCCCTGCTGGGGCGCACGCAGATCTGGACGCCGTTCCGCGCCTTCATCGGCGAGAACTGCCGGCTGCCGGCCCGGTAGCGCGTCCTACACCCCAGGCATCGCCGAGCGCCCGTCATCCGCCTGCATGACGTGCCCGCGCCAGACCACGCGGCCGCCGAGGTAGCTCGCGGCCACCTGGCTCACCGACACGGCGTCGCGGAGCGGCAGCAGCCAGAACGGCACGGCGATGGCCGGACGCCATTCTTGCCTCAGCCAACGGTTGACGGACGCCGCCGCCAGCGCCCGGACCGCCCAAGCCACGCCGAACAGGCCCAAGGACCAGGCGGCCCCCTGGGCCAGCACGCAGGCGCAGGCGGCCCAGAACAGCGGGTACTGCAGCACGGAGGTGACGAACAGCACGGGTTCCAGCGCCCGGATGGTGCGCGCCCAACGCATCTCGTGCTGCCAAAGCGCCCGCAGCGACGTTTCCGGCACGCCCGTCATCGGCACCGTGCCGGCCAACCCGACGCGCAGGCCGAGCTGCAGCACCCGCTGCGCCAGCACGTTGTCATCGGCCAAATGCCGGACCAGCGACTGCAGCCCGCCGACCCGCGCCAAGGTGCCGCGCCGCAGCGCCATGGTGGTACCCAGGCAGTCCTCCCGGCCCAAAGCACGGGACAGCAGCGCGCCCGGCAGGAACAGGTGGCTGATGCCGGTGGCGCCGAGCTGGGCCGCGAGGCCCGGCGCCGTCGGCAGGCCAAGGCACAAGGAGGTCACGAGGCCGGTCCCCGGCTGCTCCAGCCGGGCGACGATCCCGTCCAGGTAGTCCGGCGGCACGTGCAGGTCGCTGTCGGAGAACACCAGCACGTCGTGCCGCGCGTCCGGCATCATGTTGATGAGGTTGCTGACCTTGCGGTTCAGCCCGTGCAGCGCCGGGTTGACCGTCACCACGATGTCGCAGGCGGGAAAGCGCCGCCGGACCCGCTGCACGGCCAGCAGCGCCGGGTCGTCTGGGTCCTGGACGCCGAACACGACCTGGAACTCCGGGTAGTCCTGGCTGCAGATCGAGGCGAGCGCCGCCTCCAGCAAAGGCTCGGCGCCGCAGAGCGGCTTCATCACCGTGACCGCCGGGCGCTGCCGCGTGGGGCGCGGTCCGGCCGTCGCAGTGCCGTTCTGGCTGCTGCCGCTGCGCGACGCCATGTCGGTGAGCCAGGTCGTCGCCAGCGACCTTGGC
>CAXTTB010000581.1:0-2746 GCA_964246905.1 uncultured Acetobacteraceae bacterium
GTGGCGCTCGGCTTGCTGGGCCGCCGCCGCGGGCGGTTCGCCAGCCTGCCGCTCGCCAGTGGCTGGACGGAGGGCCGGGACCTGCCAGCGCCGGAGGGGGACACCTTCTTCGCCCGCTATGCCCGCGAGCAACGGGCCGCGAACCAATGACCAAGGAGGCGATCCTCGGCGCGATCCGCCGCGGGCTGAAGCGCGGGCCGCTGCCGGGCGACCAGGCGGCGATGCTGCGGGAGCGCATGGCGCACCCGCCGCGGCACTTGGTTCCCACCCGCAGCCAGGTGCCGCGGCCCGACCAGGTCGCGCTCCTGATCCGCAACATCGAGAAGGAGTTCGGCACCGTCACCCGCGTGCCCGGCGGTGACGAAGTGCCGGAGGCGGTGGCGGACTACCTCGCCGGGCAGAACCTGCCGTCGAGCCTGGTCATGGCGCCGCACCCGGAGCTGCGCGCCCTGCCGTGGTCCGCGCGCCCCTTGCTGCTGGTCCGCGAGGGCCGGGCGGAGGGGACGGACCTCGTGAGCCTGCAGCACGGCTTCGCCGGCATCGCCGAGACCGGCACCTTGATGCTGCCCTCCGCGCCGGAGCGCCCGACTACGCTCAACCTGCTCGCCGACACCGCCGTCGTGGTGCTGCGCGCGAGCCGGGTGGTGGGGGCGTACGAGGACGCCTGGGACCTACTGCGCCGCGAGCGGCAGGACGCCGTGACCGGGGGCTTCATGCCGCGCAACGTGATGCTCGTCACCGGGCCGTCCCGCTCCGCCGACATCGAGCAGACGCTGGAGCTGGGCGCGCACGGCCCGCGCCGCCTGCATGTCGTGCTGATCGAAGACGACTTGGACGCCCGCGCCGCCTGATGCCCGCCTCGCGGCGCCTGGGCTTGTCCGAGCAGGACCGCGCCACCTGGGCGCTGTACGTCCGCCACGTCCTGCCGATGGCCGGCATGTCCGTGCCGGACGCCCCGGCGGAGCCGGTCCCGCCGCCCCCGTCCGCCGCGCACCCCATGCCGCGCGTGTCCCTGCCGGTGGTGCAGCGGCTGACCCCGGTGATGATCGGCCATCCGCCGCCCGGCGTGGACAAGGCGACCTGGACCCGCTTCCGCACCGGCAAGCTCGCGGCCGCCCGGACCCTGGACCTGCACGGGCGCACGGCGCAGCGGGCGTTCTCGGCGCTGCGGGAGTTCCTGGGCAGCGCGCACGCGGAGAAGCTGCGCTGCGTCGAGGTGATCACCGGGCGCGGCAGCGGCGAGACGGGCGGGGTGATCCGGCGCGAGTTCCCGCTGTGGCTGAACCAGCCGGAGCTGCGGCCCCTGGTGCTGGCGGCGGCGCATCCCCATGCGGCCAACCCGGGGTCGGTGCGGCTGCTGCTGCGCCGGGTGCGGAAATAAGGCGCGGATGGCGGAGGGACGCGCTATCGTGGGCCGGGAGGAGTGCTGCCGATGAGTCAAATGCTGCGCAAGGTGATGACGCCCGAGGAGTTCCTCGTCTGGGAGGCAAAGCAAGAGCTGAAATGGGAGTTTGACGGCTTTGAGCCGGTCGCGATGGTGGGCGTTACGCTCGGCCACTCCACCATCCAAGGTAACATCATCACTGCCTTGAACAGCCGTCTGCGCGGCAAGCCGTGTCGGCCCTACGGCCCGGAGGTTAAGGTCGAGATCAGTCCGAAGTACCGCTATCCCGATGCCTTCGTGTCCTGCACGCCGCTTCCTCGCAACGCCACGGTGGTGGCCGACCCCGTGGTGGTCTTCGAGGTGCTGTCCGAAAGCACCGCCCGGACCGACAAGACGACCAAGCTGACCGAGTACTGCTCGCTGCCGTCCGTGCAACGCTACGTCATGCTGGAACAGGACCAGGTCTTCGCCACCGTCGTCAGCCGCACTGCGGCGGGTTGGGGCTTGGAGACGCTGGGCGCCGATGGCGTGCTGGCCATGCCGGAGATCGGGGTGGAGGTTCCGATGGCAGAGCTTTACGAGGGGCTGGACCTCGCGCCCCTGGATTTATAGGCGGGATCAGGCAAGCCTGGCGCGGGCGGCGGGGCGCTGCGCTGTCATAGGTTGGGACCGGAAGGGGCGCCGATGAGCCAGGTGCAACGCGAGACGATGACGCCGGAGGAGTTCCTGGCCTGGGAAGCCAAGCAGGAACTGAAATGGGAGTTCGACGGGTTTCAGCCGGTCGCGATGACCGGCGGGACCGACGCGCATTCGGCGATCCAAGCCAACATCATCACGGCGCTGACAGTCCGGTTGCGCGGCAAGTCTTGCTATGTCCGGGGACCGGACATGAATGTCGAGATCGGTTCAAAGTACCGCTATCCCGATGCGTTCGTGGCGTGCGGGCCTGTTTCCCGTAGTTCCACAATCAACGCCAATCCCGTCGTGATCTTCGAGGTGCTGTCCGAAAGCACTGCCGAAACCGACCGAACGACAAAGCTGAGGGAATACCGCTCGCTGCCCTCCGTGCGACGCTACGTCATGCTGGAGCAGAGCCAAGCCGCTGCTACGGTCATTGCCCGTAGCGAAACCGGCTGGAGCCTTGAAACACTGGACGCCAACGGAACGCTCGCGATGCCGGAGATCGGGGTCGAGGTCGCCATGTCGGAGCTTTACGACGGGCTGGACCTTACGTCGTCGGACCTATAGCTGGCGAAGGCGGGAGCGGGGCGCGATCCGGCTGTTGCGCTTAGGGGGGCGCCGTCCCAGGTGGGGCGGCGGCCCAACAAGGCGCCCCAAGCCAGCCCCCCCGACCCCCGTAGG
>CAXTTB010000582.1:0-2742 GCA_964246905.1 uncultured Acetobacteraceae bacterium
GGGGAAGCCATGGTCCTTGGCGTGCCAGGCTGCTGCCAGGGCCGCGAGCAGGGCGACCAGCATCGCCGGGGGGAATGACCCCACGCCGAACCCTGTCAGCAGCAGGCCGCCCAGAATGCCGCCGCCCGCAATCGCGGCGTTCCAGGCCGTCGTGACCATGGCTTGCGCCACGTCCGTGCCGTCGCCGGCAGCGTCGGCCGAGGCCGTCTGCAACAGCGTCGCGGCCCCGCCGAAGGTCAGGCCCCAAACGGCGAAAGTGGGATAAACCACAAAAGGCAGGCTGCCGCCGGCAGCCAGCGCCGCCGACACCAGCGCGAAGACGGCCAGGCTCGTGATGACCGACGCGCGGAGCCAGCGGTCCACCAGCAGCCCTGTAAGCCAGATGCCGGCCAGGGCGGCAACGCCGAAAACCAGCAGCACGAGATCGGTGCGGCCTTCCAGTCCGGCCCGTGCCACGAACGGTGCGACGTAGGCGTAAAGGATGTTGTGGGCGAGCATCCACGCGAAGATCACACACAGCACCGGGCGGATGCCAGGGGTCAGGAAGACCTTGCGGACGGACAACCGCCGGTCCACCGCCAGGCCCGGAAGGTCCTCCACCTTCCAGAGCACCCAGCCGATCAGCACCAGCGTCAGCGCGGACATGATCAGGAAAACGGAGCGCCAGCCGAGCAGGCCGCCGGCAAAAGTGCCCACGGGGATGCCGAGCGACAGGGCGATGGGCGTCCCGACCATGGCCAAGGCCAACGCCCGGCCCTGGAGCCGTTCCGTCACCATCCGCCGGGCGTAGCCGGCGATCATTCCCCAGCCGAGGCCGGCCGATACGCCTGCGAGGAACCGGGCCGCCAAGGTCAGCGCGTAATTCGAGGAGACCGCGGTGACGGTGTTGAAAACGAGGAACCCGGCGATTGCCGCGAGCAGCACCGGGCGGCGGCGCAACCCTTGCGTGGCGGCGGTCAGCGGGATTGCCGCAACCAGCGAGCCTGCCGCGTACGCGGTGACGAACTGCCCGGCGAGCGCGTTGGAGACGCCCAGCCCGCCGCTGATCTGGGGCAGCAGCCCGGCCGGCAGCGTCTCGGTCAGGATCGCGATGAACCCCGTCATGGCCAGGGCAAGCAGCCCCGCCACGGGGAGGCGGCTGGACGCTTGGGCACCGGCACTGTTCAGCGTTGAGGCGCTTGCGCTCATCGGCCCTCTCCAGAGTTATGTGGAATGTCCGGTCCATAAGTCAGCGCCGCCGGAGGGTTGTCAAGGAGATGTGGACCGACTATTCTAAAATTATCTCGACGGATGGAAACGGACCATGGCGCGCACGGGCCGCCCTCGCGGCTTCGACAGGGACGAAGCGGTGCAGCAGGCGATGGCGCTGTTCTGGGAGCACGGCTACGAGGCGACCTCGCTGGCCCAGCTCAAGGCCGCGATGGGCGGCATCTCGGCCGCCAGCTTCTACGCCGCGTTCGGGTCGAAGGAGGCCCTGTTCCGCGAGGTTGTGAGCCGCTACCTGGCGACGCACGGCCAGGCCGTGGCACCGCTGTCCGACCTCTCGCTGCCGCCGCGCGAGGCGGTTGAAAGGACGTTGCGCGGCTCCGCGCGGATGCAAACCGACCAAGCTCACCCGTTGGGCTGCCTGGTCGTGCTGTCCACAAGCACCTGCTCGCCGGAGAGCCGGCACCTGCAGGCGCTGCTTGCGGGGGAGAGGGGCCGCAACCGCGCCGCCATGCTCGCCTGCGTGGAGCGCGGCGTCGCAGCGGGCGACCTGCCGCGCGGCGCCGATGCAGGCGCCCTGGCCACGACCTTCGACACCGTCCTGGTTGGCCTGACGGCGCAGGCCCGTGATGGCGTGCCGCTCGCCAGGTTGGAGGCGGCCGTCTCCCAGGCGATGTGCATGTGGGATGGCTCGGCCGCAGGCGGGTCACGGCAGCAGGGCGCGTCCGGTCCGCCTGGGAACCAGCCACCGACGGCGTAATGGTTCGACCTGCGCTGGCCTGAAGCAGGCGCAAACGGGAGCGCCGCACGGCCTTCCCCGGAGTGCATGATACCAGCGGCCCGATGCGATGACCCTTCCATCGCGTTGGGACGCTGGTATCGCGCGCCGGGTTGGCAGGCGGCGGCGCGCCAAAGAAGACTCATGCCGGCGGCCGTTGACCCATCCTTTATGGGTCAACAGTTAAGGCCGCTGGTATGAGACCTCAACCCACCACCGGAAACGTCGCGGCGATGGCCCAGGCGAAAGCCAGCGCGACCGCCACCGCGCCCACCAGCGGATGCCCGGTCCGCCGGTAGGCCCAGCCGCTGAACAGCCCGTACACGCTGAGAAACACCAAGATCACCGGCACGATGATGACCAGGAAGAACAGCCGCGCCGGGTTCAGCCCGATGGCCAGCACGAGCGACAGCACGAAGCACGCCTTGGTCACGGCGTAGGCACCCCACCGCGCGCCCGGGCCGCGCGTCGCCCACTCGTCCGCCACCGAGTACAGCAGCGTGCCGACCAGCACCGCCCCCATGATCGGCACCCGGCCCGGCGGCAGCATGAACGAGGTCACGTAGCGGTCAATCGGCAGGCCGATGGCAAGAATGCAGTACCCCGCCACCAGCGCCGCCGCGAGCAGGAACGGCGCGGCAGGCGCCCGCAAGCGCACCGGACGCCGCAGCAGCAGCAAGCCCGCCGCGGTCAGCAGCCCATACACGGCGTAGTGCACGGTCAGGTAGTCGCCCAGCAGGCTCGGCAGGAAATCGGTC
>CAXTTB010000583.1:0-2737 GCA_964246905.1 uncultured Acetobacteraceae bacterium
GCGGCGGGCGGCCCCGGCCGCGCCGCCGCCGAGGCCGGCCCCCGCGGACCGCCCGGTCGTGCTCGTCGCTGCCTGCGCGCTGATCGATGCGGACGGACGCATCCTGCTGGCCCGGCGCCCGGAGGGCAAGCCGATGGCCGGGCTGTGGGAGTTCCCCGGCGGCAAGCTCGGCCCCAACGAGACGCCGGAGGCCGGGCTGATCCGCGAGCTGCGGGAGGAGCTGGGCATCGAGGTGACGGAAAGCTGCCTCGCCCCCTTCGCCTTCGCCAGCCACGCCTATGACGGGTTCCACCTGCTGATGCCGCTGTTCCTGTGCCGCCGCTGGGCCGGGCAGCCGACGGGGCGGGAGGGCCAGGCGCTCGCCTGGGTGCGCCCGGCGAAGCTCGCCGACTACCCGATGCCGCCGGCCGACAAGCCGCTGATCCCCTTGCTCCGCGATTTCCTGTAGGGTCTTGCCATGGCCAATCCCGTCGCCTGCCTGCTCGTCATCGGCAACGAGGTCCTTTCGGGCCGCACGCAGGACCTCAACGTCCAGTTCATCGCCCGCGGCCTCGGCGCCATCGGCATCCCGCTGCGCGAGGTGCGGGTGATCCCCGACGTGCGCGACACCATCGTCTCGGTGGTGAACGAGTGCCGCGCCCGGTTCGACCACGTGTTCACCACCGGCGGCATCGGCCCCACCCATGACGACATCACCAGCGAGTGCGTCGCCGCCGCCTTCGGCGTGCCGTGGGAGCGGCACCCGGAGGCCTGGGCGCGGATGGAGCGGCACTACGAACCCGGCCAGTTCAACGCGGCCCGGCAGCGCATGGCGACCATGCCGCGCGGCGCCACGCTGATCGACAACGCGGTGTCCATCGCGCCGGGCTTCACCATGGGCAACGTGCACGTCATGGCCGGGGTGCCGCGCATCATGCAGTCGATGTTCGCGGCGCTCGCGCCGACGCTGCAGGGCGGCACGCCGGTGCAGTCCCGCGCCGTGCACGCGGCCGGGCTGCTGGAGGGCGCCATCGCCGAGGGGCTGGGCGCGATCCAGGACCGCTACCCGGCGCTCGACCTGGGCAGCTACCCCTACTACCGCCTGAACGGCAACGGGGTGGCGCTGGTGGCCAAGGGGACGGACGCGGCGGCGCTCGATGCCTGCATCGCCGAGGTTTCGGCGCTGATCGAGGCGCAGGGCAAGACGCCGGTGCCGGGGGAGCCGGCGGTCTAGCGGAATGCCCTCCGGCAAACCCGGCTGATAGGACAAACCCACTGCATCCAGCGCCATCCTTGGCATGAGAACGCTATTTGCCCGGTCGCATTGCACTACGAATAGGGAGTTGTTTTCTATTGGGCTGATCGTTCTCCGGAGACTGAGCAGGATGCCCGCCCAAACCGTACCGCCCCTGGCCTCGCACCCGCGGCGCCAGGCCCGCGCGCTTCCGGCCGTGTCCGCGGATTGGCTGGCGACCCTCGCGGCGCTGGCGTTGGCTGCGCTGGCCTGGTCCGGCCTGCTGCCGGCCATCGGCTGGTAGGCATGAGCGACGCCGCACTGGGCGGGACCCGGCCGGTCCCGCTGACCGAACGCGCGGCCACGCTGCTGCCTGGCCTCGGGCTGCTGTTCGCCGTGGGGTATGCGGGAAAGCTGACGGAACAGGGGATCACGGCCTGGGGCAAGTCGCACCACGTCGTGCTGCCCAACATCGAGTACGTGCTGTGGGCCATCCTGTACGGCCTCGTCATCACCAACCTGGTCGGCGTGCCCCGCATCTTCCGGGCCGGGGTCGCCACCTATGAGTTCTGGCTCAAGCTCGGCATCGTGCTGCTCGGCGTGCGCTTCCTGCTCGGCGACGTGCTGCGCCTGGGCGGCGCGTCCCTGCTGCTGGTGGCGCTGGAGCTTGCGCTGTCCATCGGCATCATGACCTGGCTCGGCACCCGGTTCGGGCTGCGGCCGAAGCTGGTGAGCCTCTTGGCCATCGGCTCCTCGATCTGCGGCGTGTCGGCCATCATCGCCGCCCGCGGCGCGATCCGGGCGGAGGACGAGGACGTGTCCCTCGCCATCGCCGCCATCCTGCTGCTGGGCGCGCTCAGCCTCGTGCTGTTCCCCGTCGTGGGCCACCTGGCGGGCATGAGCGACCACGCCTACGGCCTGTGGGCGGGCCTCGCCATCGACAACACGGCCGAGGCGACCGCGGCCGGCGCCATGGTGTCCGAGGAGGCCGCGCGCTACGCCGTGCTGGCCAAGACCACGCGCAACGCCACCATCGGCTTCGTGGTGCTGGGCTACGCGCTGTACTGGGCGGCGCGCGGCGACGGGGTGCGGGTCGCCAACAAGGCGGCGTTCCTGTGGGCCAAGTTCCCCAAGTTCGTCCTCGGGTTCCTGGCGATCTCGCTGCTGGCGACCTTCGGTGCGTTCAGCAAGGCCGACGCGGCCAACCTCGCCGCGCTGTCCCGCTGGGCGTTCCTGCTGACGTTTGCGGGCGTCGGGCTATCGACCGACCTCCGCAAGATCCAGGCGCTCGGCTGGCGCCCGCTGGCCGTCGCGACGGGCGGCATGGCGGGCATCGCCGTGCTGACCTTTGCCTTCGTATGGACCGCCGATTGGAGTGGCTGGCTATGACCTCCCCTGCACGCCTGCCGACCAACGCGCCGTTTCCGCCCGACGCCATCGCCGCGCTGAACCGCGTCATCGAGCACACCAGCCCGACGCAGCGGAGTTGGCTCGCCGGGTTCCTGGCAGGGTATGAAGCCGCCC
>CAXTTB010000584.1:0-2736 GCA_964246905.1 uncultured Acetobacteraceae bacterium
GCGCCCGCGCCCCGTCCACGAACACCTCGCCCACCCCGATCATCGCCGCCGCCACGTGGGCCAGCGGCGCAAGGTCGCCCGACGCGCCGACCGAACCCTGGTCCGGCACCACCGGCACCAGTCCCCGGGCGAGCATCGCCTCCAGCAGCGCCACCGTGCCCGGCTGCACCCCGGACGCGCCCTGCGCCAGGCTGGCGAGCTTGAGTGCGAGCATCAGCCGGGCCACCGGGACCGGCATCGGCGCGCCCACGCCGGCGGCGTGCGACAGCACGATGTTGCGCTGCAGCGCCGCGAGGTCGCCCGCACCGATACGGACATGCGCCAGCTTGCCGAACCCGGTGTTGATCCCGTAGGCCGGCCTGCCGCGCGCCAGGATCGCCTGCACCGCGGCGGCGCTCCCGGCGATCCCGGCCTGCGCCGCGCCGTCCAGCGCCACGTCCGCGCCGCGGTAGATCGCACGCCAGGCGGCAAGCGGCGTGTCGCCGGGGAGCAGCGTGATCATCGGCCCTGCCAGACCCGGCAATGCAGCGGGTCGAAGCCGATACGATAGACCAGTTCCGGCAAATCGGCGTCGGCCATGCCTATCGCCGCCATGCCCGGCCCGGACGCATCCGGCGCCAGAGCCGTCAGCCGTGCATCGCGCCAAACCGTGTCAAACAGCGGGCCATGCTCCCTAAGCATCGTTCTGCGGAGCGCGCTCGCACGCAGCAGGTGGAGCGATGCGACTTCAACGACTCCTAAGCAGGCATCATGCCTATCAGCCCCCGTAGGACGAAATCCAGGGATTCGTGACGGGCGCTGGGCCAAGGCATCCGTGATCCTGACCGAGGCGATGCCGTCGGATGTCTGGGCGCCGGCACCGAACCGCGACGTTGCGCGATGCCCGGACGGCATCCCTGGCCCGCCCAACCGGCGCAGCCATGTCTGCTCACGGCCTGACGCCTACCCCGCCGGGCGCAGCGCCCGGATGGTCCAGATCGGCCAGATCTCGCGCTGCAGGCTGACCTCCTCGATCACCGCGTGGTCCGGCAGGACCTCGCGCCAGATCGCGAGCTTGGACAGCCCGTCGCGCAGGTTGCACTCCGCCATGGAGATCAACAGGATGCCGCCGGGCCGCAGGCTCGTGCGCAGCCGGCGCAGGAACGCGCCCGGCCCCACGAAGTAGTTCAGCGCCTCGTTGATGACGATGATGTCGAACTGCTCGTCGAACGCCATGGCGGCCGCGTCGCCGGCCATGAAGCGCGTCTGCGCGTCCGCAAGCTCCGCCTCCGCCGCGGCGATGGCGGTCTGCGAGATATCGACGCCCAGGTACCGCTCGTAGCCGCCCCGGCGCATCGCCCGGCACAGCGTGCCGGTGCCGCAGCCGATCTCCAGGATGGCGCCGCCGGGCTTGAGGCGTTCGCGCCACTCCGCGATGATCGCGTGCCGGGCGGCCTCCGTCATGCCGGCGAGGAAGTCCCAATGGCCGGAGGTGTACTGGTCCTCCCAGACCGACGCATCCACGCGGTCGTGCGGGCGCTTCTTCGACACGCGCTGCAGGAGGTGCTCGACGGCCGGGAACTGGCGCGCGCCGTGCAGCAGGACCGCCTTCAGCCGTTCCCTGTCCACCATGCTTCCTATTTTCCCCAATGCGCGTCGAAGAAGGCGGCGATCTCCTCGAACGCCTCCCGGGTTTCCGGCGTGCGGTCGTCGCGGATGTAGTGCGCGTGGCTCTGGCCCTCGAACACCTGCAGCGCCGCCTCGACGCCGGCCTCGCGCAGCTTGCGGTGCACCCGCACGGTGTTGCTCAGCAAGAGGTCGCGCGTGCCCGTGGTCAGGATGGTGGGCGGGAAGCCGTGCATGTCGCCATAGATGGGGGACAGCATCGGGTCGCCGAGGTCGTGGCCCTGCGCGTAGAACCGGGCGGCGGCGTCGCAGAACCCGCCGGGCGCGACCAGCACGTTGTCCACCAGCGCGTTGGTCCGGAAGGTGTCGCCCACCCCCGTCACGTCCGACATCGGCGTGCCTGGTGCTATGGCCGCCGGCAGCGGCAGGCCGTCGTGCTTGGCCCGCAGCACCATCTCCAGCGTCAGCGCGCCGCCGGCGGACGCGCCGAAGATCGCCATGTTCTTCGGGTCCGCCTGCTTCAGCGCCGCCTTCCACACCGTCATCGCGTCGTCGAGCGCCGCCGGGAAGTAGGCGTCGGGCGGCATCCGGTAGTCCACGGCGATCACCTTGAACCGCCCGAACCCGGCCATCAGCACCGCCTCCGGCAGCGCCGCTTCCCCGGGGTTGAGCACGTAGCAGCCGCCGTGCACGTGGATCAGCAGGCGGCTCAGGTGCTCCGGCGGCATCGTCTCCGGCGTGAGCACGAACACCTTGACGCCGTCCATGGTCGTGGCGTCCATCTTGACGTGCAGGCGTTCCAGCATCCCCGGCACGTTCTGCGCGGCCGTGGCGGCGCCGGCCTGGGCGAGCGCCCGCCAGCCCTCCGGCGTGGACGGCGGGCGGTCCCAGTCCTTCCGCAGCGGCATGGCGATCAGCGCCTGCGCCTCCGGGCTGACGTCGCCCGGCACCGGCAGGCTGCGGGCGGGCACGTCGCGGGGCGGCAACGCGGTCTGCGCCATGGCGCCGGGTGCAAAGGCGATCACCAGCGCCGCGGCGGCGTGTCGGAGGGAGGGCATCGGCATGGCGCTCCCTTCGGGCATTCAGCGGGCCGGGTCAACCGGCGGCAGGTCCAGCCGCACGGTGTCTAGC
>CAXTTB010000585.1:0-2734 GCA_964246905.1 uncultured Acetobacteraceae bacterium
GGGCGCTGGCGCTGCCGAACCTGGTGCGGGCACGCCGGGCGGCGCTGGTGCAGGTCGAGCTGCGGATGCCCAACCGGGACGGCGTGGCGGCGATGCGCCGGGCCGCGGTGACGCTGGCGGGGTCGCGGCTGGGTGGCGCGCTGCGTCAGGCGGTGGCCCGGCAGCAGAAACGCGGCGGGACCGTCCTGGGGCGGCTGTCGCCGGCGCCGCTGCAAGGGGCCTTGCGGGAGTCGCGGGCGCGGCTGGAGGGTGCCGCGGCACGGCTCGACTCGGTGTCGGTGGAGGCGGTGCTGGCCCGCGGCTACGCCCTGGTGCTGGACGGGTCCGGACAGGCCGTCACGTCGGCGGCCCAGGTGGCGCCGGGGCAGAGGCTGCGGCTGCGGTTCCGGGACGGCGAGGTGCCGGCCAGCGCGGAGCGGCCCGGGCAGCAGGCATCGCCGGTTCGAACATAATCCGCCGGAGTGCTTTACATTCGGGCAGCGATGGCCCATGTGAGCCACGGCGCTTTTCGTCTTGGGCCAGCCAGTCTTTGGATTGATGCTTGTTGAACCCGTTTCCGGGTCCGCGGCTATTCCGGTGCTCCCCTCATGCAAAAGTAATTCGGCCCGCACCGTGCGGGTCGCCGTGCCTATGGAGAGCATACTATGGCAGTCGGAACGGTTAAGTGGTTCAACGCCCAGAAGGGCTTCGGTTTCATCCAGCCGGATGACGGCAGCAAGGACGTGTTCGTGCACATCTCTGCGGTCGAGCGTGCCGGCATGGGTTCGTTGAACGAGGGCCAGAAGCTGAGCTTCGAGCTTGAGCGCGGCCAGCAGGGCAAGACCTCCGCGGTCAACCTGCAAGCCGCGTAACCCATCAACCCTTAGAGCTGCCCTCGTGGCAGCGGCCGGAGGCGTCCGACATGGCAGCCCATAAGTTCGCTTCCGGCCAGAAGGTGGAGTTCTCCCCCAGCGCGTTCGATGGCAATGCGCCGCGGGGGAGCTACACCGTGGTACGGCAGATGCCGAGCGAGACCCGGGATCTCCAGTACCGCGTCAAGAACGCCCGTGATGGCCATGAGCGCGTCGTGCGGGAAAGCCAGCTCGGCCAAAGCTGACGCGCGGCCCTCCTTCCCTCCGCCGCCTACCTCTAGCCGCAAGGAGTCCCGATGGTCTTCAAGCCCAACTACAACATGCAGCGGGCCGAGCGGAACCGCGCCAAGCAGGCCAAGAAAGAAGAGAAGCTGCGCGACAAAGAGGAAGCCGCCGCGCGCCGCAAGGCCGAGGGCGAGACCGCGACGGACGCCGCTCCGGCCGAGGGCGCCAGCCCAGGGGATACCAATGCCGCCTAAGAAGAGGATCGAAAGCAGCTTCATCGCTTTCGACGTCACCTACGTTGACGGCACCCGCAGCAGCAACCGCCGGGTGCCGAGCATGGCCTTGATGGGACTCGACGGCGACATGCCGGCCCAGGCCATCATCGAGCAGCAGGACGCCACCATCGGCGCCGCCTCCGGCAAGCCGCGCCCGGCGATCAAGTCGCTGGCCCGCTCGCCGTTGCCCGAGATCGTCAAGGTCCCGGCGAAGGCCCGCTACTGAGCCTTCGGCCAGCGCCGGTGCAGCCATAGCCAGCTTTCCGGCTTGGCCCTGATCCAACGTTCCAGAGTGTCGTTCACCATCTGCGTCAGGCTGGCGGTGTCCGCCGCCCGGTCGCCGGTGTCGGGCAGCGTCAGAGGCTGCTCGCACGTCACCCGGAACCGGGCGGGGCCGGTGCGCTCGACGAAGCCCGGGATGACCGGGCAGCGCAGGCGCAGCGCCAGCACCGCCAGCGCCGGCGCCGTCATGGCCGGGCGTCCGAAGAACCGGGCCTCGATCCCATCGTTCATCTTCTGGTCCATCAGCATCCCCAGCCGCCCGCCGCGGGCCAGGTGGGCAAGGGACTGACGCGCGCCGGCGCTGCCCTTGGCAAACATCTGGATTTCGCCGCGCATCGCCTTCCGCCGCAGGTCCAGCAGCATCGCGTCGATCTGCTTGTTCTCCGCCGGACGATAGAACGAGGAGAACAGCACGCCGCCCCCGGCCGCGGCGACCGGCAGCATCTCCCAGTTGCCGATATGGCCGCTGAACAGGATTGCCGGCCCCCCCTTCGCGACCAGCCAGTCCAGCGTTTCCCGGCCGGCCAGCTCCCACCCCGGGCCGGACGCGGTTTCCCGCAGGTCCGCGATGTGCGCCAGTTCGCCCATCGTGCGGCCGAGGTTGTCCCAAACGCCGCGCACCACCCGGCGCCGCGCCGCCGCGTCAAGCTCCGGCATCGCGGCGCGCAGGTTGGCGTGGGCGACGCGCGACCCCGGCAGGAGCGGCCCGACGCCGCGGGCCACGGCGCCGCAAAGATTGCTGGACGCGGCCGGCCCCAGCATCCTCATCAAGCGCATGGCGGCGCTCACGGCCAAGGCTTCCGCCTGGTGTGTCCGGCTCATGGCACGACATCGCGCAGCAGGCGCTCAAGCCCGTCCGGGTCGTCCCATCGCAGCGACACGCCCATGACCTGGACCTGGGCGCGGACCGCGCCGGGCAAGCGCACCGCGTCCTTCGGAGTCGTCACCGGCATGGCGCCGAGCGCGGTAGCACGGGCGAGCACGCGCTCCAACTCGGCCCGGGTGAAGCGGTGGTGGTCCGGGAAGTCCATGCACTCCTCCAAGGCCGCGCCGGCCTGGCGCAAGGTGGCGTGGAACTTTGATGGCCGGGCGATGCCGGAG
>CAXTTB010000586.1:0-2728 GCA_964246905.1 uncultured Acetobacteraceae bacterium
CGCTCTTCCAGACCTCGGCCACCTCGAAGCTGTCGCTCATCTCGACCACGCTCTCGGTCAGGATGCCCTGCGTCGCGACGGCGGTCGCGGCGGTGGGCTTGCGGCGCTCGACGACCACCCGCTCCTCGCGCAGCGACACCGACTGCTCGACCGGGGTCTCCACCACGATGCGCCGCACCCGCGTCGTCTCGCCCGTCACAAGACGGGTGCCGACGTTCAGCGTTTCCTCGCCGACCGGGATCACCTCGACGGTGTTCACGGACGGGTGCGCGGCGGCCTGGCCCGGCTGCGCGGCAATCTGACCTGGCTGCGCCGCGTAGCCGGCCATGGCCTGCTGCGACGCCTTGCCGAAGGACAGCATCATGTCCCAGAACGGGATGCCGGTGGAAACCGGCGTGGAGGAAGTTGTGGAGGCCAGGGCCTCCGGGCGGCGGTTCGCGTCGCGTTGGGCGGTGTTGGGATCGTAAACCATCATCAAGCTCCTTGGTGGAGACGGCGGCCGGGGCTGATCGCAATGCCGCTGGCGCCGTCCTTGGGTGGGCAGGCCGCTGCTGCTACTGGGCGGCGCTGCCGTGGCGGGCCTGCTGGCGCTGGCCGGCCTGCGCCTCGATCGGGCGCAGGGTCTCGTCGGCGGTGCGGCGGATGGCGCGGAGCATCGCCGCGGTGCCCTGCATCACCGTGTCCATGTATTCCTGGGCGAAGCGCTGCTGCATCTCGACGACTGCGACCGGGTTGGAGAAGCGGAACAGCTCCTTGGTCACGCGCAGGTTGGCCTGCACGACGCCCTCGACCAGGCCCGCCATCCCGTGCTGCATGTCGCGCAGCCCGCCCTCGGCGGCCTGGGGCAGCGTCATGAGGTGACGCACGTCCTCCGACGCGCCCTGCGCCGCCTGGGCCATCTTGCGGCTGACGGCCTCAAGGGTCTGCGCGGTGTCCTGGGCGATCTGCCGCTGGCCCTCCGCCAGGGCCTGCGTGCTGCGCCGCACCGCCTCGTTCGCGGTTTCGCCGACCCGGCGCATCGCCTCGGCCCCGGCCTTGGCGCCGTGCCGGGTCACGTCCGCCGTTGTTTCGGCGCCCTGCTGCGCTGCGTGCCGGGCGGTGCGGGCGCCCTGCTGCGCCGTGGCCGCCGCGCTGTCATAGGCGGCCTGCTCGGCTGCCTCGGTTTCGGCCCACGCCTTGGCTCCGACCGTTGCTTGGGTGTTGGCGGGCTTGGCGCCCTGCAGCTTGCTGATGTCTGACACTTGTTGCTCCCGTGGAACTATCGGCTGATCTCATTTGTGCATTGCACAATAGTAGGTCGCACGAGTCCCACCTTGTACTGAAATCACGAAAGCGTGATAGATGGCTTTTTTATCCGCTTTCGTTACAGTAGCGCCTTTCAATCCCACGCTTTGACACGAAGAATTGTCAGTCTATCGTTCTAAGTAGTGCAATTTATTAGCATATGTCACGAAAATGTATCCTAAGAACGCCGAAGTTCAGTTTGGCGTTGTTTGTCTATGGATTTGCTTATACTCGGATTGGCCTGTTCTTGGCCAGCGCCGCCAGCGTGCCGTTCAGCGAGCGAGGCTTTTCGGACACGGGCGGATCACGAACGCCGCCGGCACGCTTCGCACCGGGCTGCGACGGGCCTATATCGGGGATGTGAAAACTCCCAAGCGCCACGTCGCCCTCTCAACCCCCTTCATGATGGCGGAGCTTGCCTGGGCGTCCTGGGAAACCATCGCCCGACGCAGCCTGATGATGGCGCAGAACACCTGCTCCGCCGCCGAGTACAACCGCATGGTGGCGGAGAAGACGGCGGCGGTGCTGGACATCAGCCGGGTGCTGGCGTCGCCGGGCGTTTCGGCCGAAGCCCTGCTGAAGCCGCTGCACAGCCGGGCGACCGCGAACGCGAAGCGCCTGCGCCGAGGCTGAGCCTTCCCGAGATCGCGCCTACCGCCTCGCGTCCCGGCCCGGGTAAGCTCGCCCAAGGCCAGACCGACCGAGGGCTGCCATGCGCGTGCTGCTGATCGAGGATGACCGCGCCACCGCGGACTACCTGGCCAAGGGGCTGCGGGAGGTCGGGCACTTGGTCGAGGTGGCGCGCACCGGGCGCGACGGCCTGTTCCAGGCGCTGAACGAGGCGTTCGACGCGATCATCGCCGACCGGATGCTGCCGGGTCCCGACGGCCTGAGCATCCTGCGGGCGCTGCGCGTGTCCGGCAACCGCACCCCGGTGCTGATCGTGACGGCGCTCGGCGAGGTCGATGCCCGGGTGGACGGGCTGGACGCGGGCGCCGACGACTACCTGGCCAAGCCCTTCGCGTTCAGCGAGCTGCGCGCCCGCCTCGACGCCATGACCCGGCGGGCCGGCGCGCCGGCCGAGGGGGAGGCCGCGGTGCTGCGCGTCGCCGACGTGGAGATGAACCTGCTGCGCCGCACCGTGCGCCGGGCCGGGCAGATGGTGGAACTGCTGCCGACCGAGTTCCGCCTGTTGGAGTTCATGATGCGCCACCCGGGCCAGGTGCTGACCCGCACCATGCTGCTGGAGCGGGTGTGGGACTTCAACTTCGACCCCACGACCAACGTGGTCGATGTGCACGTGAGCCGGCTGCGGCGCAAGCTGGACGCAGGAGGCGGGGCGCCATTGATCCGCACGCTGCGCGGCGCGGGGTATATGTTCGGGCAGGACTAAGCAACCTCGTGCAAATTGGGACACGCATGTTCAGGATCGTAGGGCGGATCA
>CAXTTB010000587.1:0-2727 GCA_964246905.1 uncultured Acetobacteraceae bacterium
TTGGGGCACGGTGCCGGCCACGCCCGGGCCGGCGCCCCGGCTGTTCGCCCTGCACGTCGCCCGGCTGGAGGACGGGCACTGGATGGCCTCCTTCGAGGATGTCACCGCCCGGCAGGCCGCGGAAGCGGACGCCATCGAGCTGGCGATGCACGACCCGCTGACCGGCCTGCCGAACCGCGAGCTGTTCCAAAGGCGGGCTGCCGCGGCGCTGAAAGGGGCAGCGCCGGACGGCGACGCAGAACAGGCGGCAGGGCCGGCGGCGCTGCTGGTCGATCTCGATCGGTTCAAGGCGGTCAACGACACGCTGGGCCATCCGGCCGGCGACGCGCTGCTCCGCCTGGTGGCGAAGCGGCTGCGCTCGGTGCTGCGCCCCGGCGACGTGGTGGCCCGCCTCGGCGGCGACGAGTTCGCCCTGCTGGTCCCGCCGGTGCCGGAGCCGGTGGACCTGGCCCCGCTCGCCAGGCGCATCGTCGATGTGCTGGGCCGCCCCTATCTGATCGACGGGCAGCAGGTGAACATCGGCGCCAGCGTCGGCGTGGCGCAGGCGCCGCAGGACGGGCGCGAACCCGGCCACCTGCTCCGCAGCGCGGACCTCGCGCTCCACCACGCGAAGGCATCCGGGCGCAGCGCGTGGAGCGTGTTCGCGCCGCACATGGACGCCCGCGCCCTCGCCCGGCGCACGCTGGAGATCGACCTCCGCAAGGCGCTGGCGCTGCGCGAGTTCGAGCTGCACTACCAGCCGCAGGTCGATCTGGAGACGGACGCCATCGCCGGCTTCGAGGCGCTGCTCCGCTGGCGGCATCCCGTGCGGGGCCTGGTCCCGCCGGGCGAGTTCGTGCCGCTGGCGGAGGAGATCGGCCTCATCGTCCCGCTCGGCGAGTGGGTGCTGCGCGAAGCCTGCCAGGAGGCCGCCCGCTGGCCCGACGGGATGTCGGTCGCGGTGAACGTGTCGCCGCACCAGTTCGCGGACACCGCCCGGCTGGTCGGCGTGGTGTCCCGCTCGCTCGCGTCCTCCGGCCTGCCCGGACGCCGGCTGGAGGTCGAGATCACCGAAAGCGTGCTGCTCCGGCACGAGCAGGGGGTGCTGGAGGCGCTGCACCGCCTGCGCGCCATGGGCGTGCGGGTGGCCATGGACGACTTCGGCACCGGGTATTCCTCGCTCAGCCAACTGCACAGCTTCCCGTTCGACAAGATCAAGATCGACCGCTCCTTCGTGAAGGACCGGGACGAGAAGGATGGCGGCGGCGCCGGGCAGGGCGCGGTGATCCGGGCGATCACGGCGCTTGGGGCCAGCCTCGGCATGTCCACCATCGCGGAGGGGGTGGAGACCCCCGGCCAGCTCGCCCGCATCCGCGCCGAAGGGTGCATGGCCGTGCAGGGCTACCTGTTCAGCAGGCCGGTGCCGGTGGAGGAGGTCGGGCGCCTGATCGCAGACTTCGCCCGGCGCCGCCCCGCCGCCTCCGACGCCGCCGACTGAAAGGACGCATCGACCATGGCCCCCCTGCACCGCGTGCTGTATTGCAGCCGGAACCTGATCCCCGGCGCCCCCCGGACGGTGGCCGCCGACATCGGCCGCATCCTCGACGCCTCGCGCCGCAACAACGCCCGCGACGGCATCACCGGGGGGCTGCTGTTCAGCCAGGGCTGCTTCGCCCAGGTGCTGGAAGGGCCGCTCGACGCCGTGGAGAACACGTTCGAGCGCATCCAGTGCGACGAGCGACACGGCGACGTGACGGTGCTGCAGTCCGGCCCGATCGCGGCGCGCGACTTCCCGGACTGGTCGATGGCGTTCGCCGGGCCGGACGCCGCAAGCCCGCTTGCGGGCGTGCGGATGGCCGACGCCTTTGCCGGGCGGTCGGGTGTCGGCTGCAACACTGGCGGCGACACGCTGCTGGAGCTGCTCCGGGCCGTGATCACGCGGGAGAGCGAGTGGCTGGCCCCGGCCTTGGCGCTGGCCGAGGCCGGGGGCTAAGCGCCGGGTCAGACCTCGCCCTTGGCCAGCGCCTCCCGCAGCACCTTCTCGACGCGGGCGTTGTAGCCGGGGCCGGTGGCGCGGACGCCCTGCACCACATCGGCCGCGAGCCGGAAGCCAATGTTCAGCTTCGGCTGTCCCGCGGGCGGGTGGCTGCCCTTCCTCAATGCCTCGAACTGCTCGGGGAACACTTCGGAGAAGGACCGGGCTTCGGCGGCGGCCTCGGCGGTCCATTCCGGGTTCTCCTCGTCGATCATGTAGGGATTAGGCCTTTCTGCCATGATGTCGCGCCTACGCTGGAAGGCCCGCGGCTGGGCGTGCTAGGGCGGCGCTACAGGTGCCGCGCCATCCAAGCTCCGGCGGCAATCAGCGCGGAAGCCACCGCCACGTCTGCGCCAAAGGCCGCAGACAGCGCCTTCCACGGTTCCCAGCGCAACTGCTCACGCTTCAACTCCGTGTCCACCCTGCCGCCTCAGCGCGGCACCAGCGCGCCCGTCTGCCGCAGCCGCCCGGTCATCACGAGCGCCCCCATGCCGGACAGCAGCAGCGCCGCGGTCCAGCGGGTGTTGGCGGACGCGCCGTCCGGCCCGCCGCCGCCGGCCAGGAACAGGAACAGCACCGTGACCAGGAGCAGCGCCCCACGGCCCCGCCCGCCGCGCCGGGCGACGGCGACGGCCAGCGCCACGAAGGTCGCGAACAGGCCGATGGCCAGGGCGCGCACCAGGTCGAGCGTCAGCAGGGACAGGTCCGCCACC
>CAXTTB010000588.1:0-393 GCA_964246905.1 uncultured Acetobacteraceae bacterium
GCTTGACCGCCATGGTGCAGCCGGCCGCGATGGCCGGGCCGATCATGCAGCTCGCGAAGCCGTGCAGGACCTCGGCCCCCATCACCGACAGCCAGGCGGAGGACACGGCGAACAGCAGCGCGCTGAGCGCCACCGCGATGCCGCCCAGGGCCACGGCCAGGCGCTTGCTCCGCATGGCATCGACCAGCGCCCCGGCGGGAAGCTGGCTGAGCATCGCCACCACCGTGCCGAGGCTCAGCGCCTGGCCGATGTCGGCCTGCGTCCAGGCCTGCGCCGTGAGGTAAACGGCGATGAACGCGCCGAACCCGGTCTGGCTGCTTGCGACCAGGGCGTTCAGCGCGTCGCGGGGGCGGGGGGGGGGCGGCGCGCCCCCCCGCCGGGGCGCCGGGCGCG
>CAXTTB010000588.1:403-2724 GCA_964246905.1 uncultured Acetobacteraceae bacterium
TTCAGCGCGTCGAGGCCGCGGGCGTTCCGGGCCGTCAACGCCTGCGGCCTCATCGTCAGGCGACGGGACGCGTCCCATCTCACGGGGGCGGACTCGCGAGCACGACCGGCGCCGCGCCGGGCTTGTATTCGGGCACCGCGCCGATCTGGTCGGCGGGGATCAGCAGGGTGATCTCGCCGTTGGCCGGGTTGAAGCGCAGGCTGCGCCAGGCGGTGGCGATGCGGCGCTGGCCCAGCCCCATGAAGCCGCCCACGTCGATCACCGCGGCGCGGGTCTGCCCGTACTCATCGACCAGCACGTCGATGATGCGCCCGCCCGCCTTGCCGGTCTGGTCCAGCACCTGCCGCCCGAGGATCGGCGTCACGATGTTGGGTTCCACCGGCTGCTGCACGACCGGGGCGACAGGCGCCTCCTGCGCCGTGGCGGGCGCAGCCGTCAGCAGCAGGAGCGCGGCGATGACTGTCTTCATGGCCTCATCGCCTTCCGTGCGTTCGCTTGTCACAACAATCTGGTGAGCGAGAGGCTTGGTTGTCAACAAGAACGACGGGACTTAAGTTCCGGCAGTGCCAGGAGTTGCAGCGATGGATCATGACGCGAACGCCACGTCCTTTGCGTCCGGCAAGATGCTGGCCGCGGTGCGGGACGGGGTGGGGCTGATCACCTTCAACCAGCCCGAGAGGCGCAACGCCATGTCGGTCGAGATGTGGGACGGCCTGGCCGCGATCCTCGACGCCTGGGAAGACGCGCCTGCTGTCCAAGTCGTCGTGCTGGCCGGCGCCGGGGACAAGGCGTTCGTGTCCGGCGCCGACATCAGCCAGTTCGAGCGGAGCCGGAACAACGCGGACGCGCAGAAGGAGTACGACCGGCTGACGGGCGCCGGGCGGGCCAAGCTCGCCGCGTTCCATAAGCCGGTGATCGCCCGCATCCAGGGCTTCTGCCTGGGCGGCGGCCTGGGCATCGCGCTGCAGGCGGACATCCGGGTCGCGGCGGAGGGCAGCGCCTTCGGCATCCCGGCGGCCAAGCTCGGCATCGCCTACGGGTACGACATGGTGCGCCGCCTCGTCTCGCTCGTCGGCCCGGCCCATGCCGCCACGCTGCTGTTCACCGGCGACCGGATCGGGGCGGCGGAGGCGGCGCGCATGGGCCTGGTGAACCAGGTCGTGCCGGCGGCGGCGCTGGAGGAGACGGTCACGACCATGGCGCGCGGCATCGCCGCCAACGCGCCGCTGTCGATCGCCGGCATGAAGCTGATCCTGCGGCAGGCCACGCTCGATCCGGCCGAGCGCGACATGGACGCGGTGGACCGGGCGGTCGCAGCCTGCTTCGACAGCGCCGACTACGCCGAGGGCCGGACCGCCTTCATGGAGAAGCGCAGGCCGGTGTTCCGGGGCGTGTGAAACCAGGGCGCGCAGCGGGCTACTTCTCGACGAACGCCTTCTCGATCACGTACTCGCCCGGCGTGCTGCTGCTGCCTTCGTGGAACCCTCCCTTGTCCAGCAAAACCACCATGTCGGACAGGAAGGCCGGGCTGCCGCACAGCATCATGCGGTCGCCCGCGGGGTCGATGGGATCGAGGCCCAGGTCGGCGGTGAGCTTGTCCGTCTCCAGCAGGGTCGTGATGCGCCCGCGGTTGCGGAACGGCTCCCGCGTCACGGTGGGGTAGTACAGCAGCTTGCCGCGCGCCAGTTCGCCCATCAGTTCGTCCTCCGGCAGCCGGGCGACGATCTCCTCGCCATAGGCAAGTTCCGCGATCTCGCGGCAGCCATGCACCAGCACGATGCGCTCGAAACGGTCATACACGTCGGGGTCGCGGATGATGCTGGCGAACGGGGCGAGGCCGGTGCCGGTGCCCAGCAGGTACAGCGTGCGGCCCGGCGTCAGGCTGTCCTGCACCAGCGTGCCGACCGCCTTGCGCCCGACCAGCAGCGGGTCGCCGGGCTGCATGTGCTGGAGGCGGGAGGTCAGCGGGCCGTTCGGCGCCTTGATGCTGAAGAACTCGAGCTGCTCGTCGTAGTGGGCGCTGGCCATGCTGTAGGCGCGCAGCAGCGGCTTGCCGTCCACCTCCAGCCCGATCATGGTGAACTGGCCCGACAGGAAGCGGAACGCCGGGTCGCGCGTCGTGGTGAAGCTGAACAGCGTGTCGGTCCAGTGGCGGACGCCGGTGACGGTTTCGGCAAGCAGGTTGGACATCGGGATTCCCTGAGCGCGGTCCGAATGGAAGGGCGGCTTGTGCTGCACCGCATATAAGGCGGAGTCCACCCGCTTTCAGCCTTTGCCTCACTGATCGTGGTTTGGGGCCTCCGGCCTCAACGGGTCCAGGG
>CAXTTB010000589.1:0-2711 GCA_964246905.1 uncultured Acetobacteraceae bacterium
TGCGCCCACGCCTCTTCGTCATCACCGGAGCCGTCATCCTCGCCGTCGCGGGCGGTGTCACGGCGTGCGGCGAGCGCGCGGCCTTGCCGCTGGAAGCCGGCATTGGGCCAAGCCCTGCCCTGCCCGCGCCGCACCCGACGCTGCTGCCGACCGTCAACGTCGCCACGGCGAAGGGCTGGGCGGCGGGCGCGACACCCGTGCCGGCGCCCGGCCTGCATGTCGCGGCGCTGGCGCAGGGGCTGGACCACCCGCGCTGGCTCGCCGTGCTGCCGAACAACGACGTGCTGGTGGCCGAGACCAACGCGCCGACGCGCCCGGACGACGCGAAGGGCGTGCGCGGCCTGGTGCAGCGGGTGCTGTTCTCGAAGGCCGGGGCGGACGTGCCGAGCGCCAACCGCATCACCCTGCTGCGCGACGACGGGCATGGCGGGACGGAGCGCCACGTCTTCCTCAAGGGCCTGAACTCGCCGTTCGGCATGGCGCTGGTCGGCGACAGCCTGTACGTGGCCGACACCGACGCGCTGCTGCGCTTCCCGTACCAGCCCGGCCAGACGGAGGTCACGGCGCCGGGCACGAAGCTCTGCGACCTGCCCGGCGGCACGATCAACCACCACTGGACCAAGAACGTGGTGGCGGGCGCGGACGGACGGACGCTGTATGTCAGCGTCGGCTCCAACAGCAACGCGGCGGAGAACGGCCTGGCCGCGGAAGAGGGGCGGGCCGCGGTGTGGCAGGTCGATGCGGCGACCGGGGCGCACCGGGTGTTCGCCGGCGGCCTCCGCAACCCCGTCGGCATGGCGTGGCAGCCGCAGACCGGCGCGTTGTGGGCCGCGGTGAACGAGCGTGACGAGATCGGCAGCGACCTGGTGCCGGACTACATGACGGCGGTGCGGGACGGCGCGTTCTACGGCTGGCCGTTCAGCTACTACGGGCAGCACGTGGACGAACGGGTGCCACCCCATCCCGAGATGGTGGCCCGCGCCGTCGCGCCCGACTATGCGCTGGGCGCGCACACGGCGTCGCTGGGCCTCGCGTTCTCCAGGCCGGGCAACCTGCCGGCGGCACTGACGGAGGGGGCGTTCGTGGGCCAGCACGGCTCCTGGAACCGCGAGCCGAAGAGCGGCTACCGGGTGATCTTCGTGCCCTTCGCGTCCGGGCGCCCGGCGGGCGATCCCGTCGAGGTGCTGACCGGCTTCCTGAACGGAGCAGGGGAGGCGCAGGGCCGCCCGGTGGGCGTCGCCATGGACCGGAACGGGGCGCTGCTGGTCGCCGACGACGTGGGCAACACCGTCTGGAAGGTGACGGGGCGGTAGCGGGCGGGGAGGGCTTGCCGGCGCGCGGTCCATCACGAATGGATGAATGGCCGCCCGTGTGCGATGGTGGCTCTTGATAACGTTGCGTTCAAGGATAGATGCAGAGTCTCATTGTGTGGGTCAGGGATCAGTTTAGATGCATCGCTCCGGCGGCGGGCGTGGCTGATGCGTCCATAGCCCGCCTTGGCCCGCCAAGCTCAGCCGTTCGCCCGAGGCTGGCGCATCCGGCCCCGCATCGCGCGGCCTGGGCGTCCATGAGGGCGGCGGGTGCATGGGCCTGGCTTCGTGCGGCGACTTGGCTGGCCCTGTATTCGTTGCTGGCGGCGCTTCCCGCCTGCACCGGCGCTCCGCCCCGGGCCGATCATCCTCAAACGGTGAACAGTCCGCCGCCCGTCCAGAAGGCGCAGCCGCAACGGGTCGCCCGGCACAGCCGCCCGCTCGCCCGCATCGTGCGCCCGGTGCCGCCGATCATCGTCACCGGGACGGACGACGACGAGAAGGAAAGGCTGTTCCGGGGCTTTGTGGAATGGCAAGGCGCCCAAGATGCTGCTCGTTGAGCGGCTTGCCAAATCCGCGCCATGATCTTGGCATAGCCATGCAGGCGGCGGCATCCCGGGCCTGCCGGGTCAGCGACAGGAGGCGGCGGTTTCATTCGTGCGTGCGAAACCCCTCGGCCGGGCCTTGAGCCAGCGCCCAGGTGATCCGGTGGCCCAGCTTGCGGACGCGGTTCGGCAGGCGAAGCCGGTTGCGGCCCTGTTCGGCACAGACCCGCGTGCCGTGTCGGCTGCCATTGATGGCTGCCTCGCCTTGCTGTCCGACGATCCCGTCCGCGTCGTGCGGGTCCGCGGCTTGCCTGGCGTGCCGCTGACCCTGTCGCAGATCGTCGAGGAGATCGGCGCGGGCCATGGCGGCGGGCCGCAGGCCGATGACGACGAGTTGATCGTCCGCGTGCTGGCGACGCGCAGCCGTGGGGAAAACCAAGTGGCCCTGATCCTGGAACAGGCCGAGCTGCTGCCGCTGCCGACGCTGGCCTTCCTGCAGGTGGCGCTCACGGTGTTCGGCAGCCGGACGCCGCGGCTGCAACTGCTGTTCGCCGGGCATCCGAAGTTCATCCATCTGGTGGACCGGGACGAGCTGGCCCTGCTTCGCGACCGGCTCGGACCCGTGATCCGGGTTCCGTCGCTTGCCGGCCCGGACCTCGGCCCGGCTCAGTCGCAGCGTGCGGCGCTTGGCGGAGCGGATGGAAGGCGCACCATGGCCGGTCGCCGGCGCTGGGTGCTCGCCGCCGTGCCGGTGCTGATGCTTGCCGCAGCGGCTGCGACCTTCGGGCGGGATTGGTATGGCGCGGTGCTGCGCCTGCCGGTCCAGGCGCCTTCCCCTGCGTCCCCCGCGCAGGCC
>CAXTTB010000590.1:0-2706 GCA_964246905.1 uncultured Acetobacteraceae bacterium
GCGCAGCACGACGGCGGCGAGCGCCCGGTCGGCGGCGACCGCCCGGGGCCGCCCGGCATAGGCGGCGTCCAGCCGTGCCCGCAGCTCCGCCAGCGCCGCGCCCGGGTTGCCACCCGTGTCGATCAGGTCGTCCGCCACCCGGCAGAACGCGTACAGCGCCGTCGCCGGCTCATGCACCCGGCGCGGCAGCAGCAGCGAGGCCATGAAGAAGCTGCGCGACCCGCCGCGCAGCAGGTCCGCGCAGGCGGCGAGGTCGGCGCTATCGAGCCAGTTCTGCGCCATGCGGCACCACGGCATCGAGGACGCGCGCCGAACTCAGCACGCCGGGCAGGCCGGCCCCGGGGTGAGTGCCGGCGCCGACGAGGAACAGGCGGTCCACCTCCTCGCTCCGGTTGTGCGGGCGGAACCAGGCGGACTGGGTGAGCAGCGGCTCCATGCCGAAGGCGGCGCCGCGGAAGGACAGCAGGCGGTCGTGGAAGTCCTGCGGCGTCATGACGTGCTGCGTCACCACCGCGTCCTCCAGCCCCGGCAGGACCGTCTCGCCCAGCGCATGGGCCAAGGCTTTCCGATACGCCTCCGCGGCCGTCGCCCAGTCCGTGCCGCTGCCGAGGTGCGGCACCGGGGACAGCACGTAGAACGCATCGCAGCCCGGCGGCGCCAAGGACGGGTCGGTCGCGGTCGGGCGGTGCAGGTACAGCGAGAAGTCCTCGGCCAGGTGGTGCCGCTTGAAGATGTCCCGCAGCAGCTCGCGGTAGCGCGGGCCGAGCAGGATGGTGTGGTGCGCCACGTCCGGGTATTGCCGTCGCGTGCCGAAGTACCAGACGAACAGGCTCATGGAGTAGCGCGCCCGCTCGACCCGGCGGTCGGTCCAGCGGCGGCGGTGCCGGGCCGCCAGCAAATGGCGGTAGGTCCAGGCCGAATCGGCGTTGGACACCACGATGTCCGCCGGGACCACGGCGCCGGAGCGCAGGCGCACCCCCGTGGCGGCGCCGCGGTCCACGGTGATCTCCGCCACCTCCTGCCCGCATCGCACGGCACCCCCCTGCCCGCGGATCAGGTCCACGAGGCCCGTGACCAGCGCCCCCGTGCCGCCCATGGCGAAGTGCACGCCCCAGCGCCGCTCCAGGAAGGCGATCAGCGCGTAGATCGAGCTGGCGCTGAACGGGTTGCCGCCGACCAGCAGCGGATGGAAGCTGAGCGCCATGCGGAGCCGCGGGTCGCAGATGTGCCGGGCGACCAGGCTGTGCACGCTGCGGAGGCTGCCAAGCCGCAGCAGGTCCGGCACGACCCGGGCCATGTCGGTCCAGCTATCGAAGGGCTTGTCGCCCAACTGCTCGAACCCCACGCGGAAGATCGCCTCGCTGCGGGCCATGAAGCGTTCGTAGCCGGCGACGTCGGACGGGCTGAAGCGGGCGATCTCCGCCCGCATGGCGGCGGCGTCGCCGGTGTAGTCGAAGGTCGCGCCGTCGTGGAAGCGGATGCGGTAGAACGGGGTGATGGGCCGCAGCTCCACGTCGTCCGACAGGCGCCGCCCGCACAGCGCCCAGAGTTCCTCCAGCAGGAACGGCGCCGTGACGATGGTGGGGCCGGCGTCGAAGGTGAAGCCGTCCTGGCGGATCACGGAGGCGCGTCCGCCGGGCGCGTCGAGCTTCTCCAGCACCGTCACGCGGTAGCCCCGCGCGCCGAGCCGCACCGCCGCGGCCAGCCCGCCGAAGCCGCTGCCGATGACGATGGCATGAGGCAGGGATGGGATCACAGGCGCGTCGGGCGGGGCGGCGGCGAGTAGCGTGGACATGACACGCGGACTGTAACAGCATCCTGACAGGTGCGGCCAGCGATAAGGGCGAGGAATAAGCGTGCGGATGCAGATTTTGCCGAGGCTGGCGGTGGCGGTCCTGGCGGCGGCGGCGATCCTGGCTGGGCTTTGGCATTTGGAAGCGGCGGAGGCCGGCCTGGTGGTCACGCCGGGCCGGGTCGGCAGCATCCCGGTCACGGTGTTCGCGCGGTCCGCCACGGAGCCGGCGCCGGTCGTGGTGGTGGCGCACGGGTTCGCCGGGTCGCAGCAGCTCATGCTGCCATTCGCGGTGACGCTGGCGCAGAACGGGTTCCGCGTGGTGACGTTCGACTTCCCCGGCCATGGCCGCAACCCGGCGCCGCTGACCGGGGGCCTGGCCGACAACGACGCGCGCAACGCCGTGCTGATGCGGGCGCTGGACGCGGTGGCGGGCTTCGCGCACGGGCTGCCGGGGGGCGGGCAGATGGCGCTGCTCGGGCATTCCATGGCGTCCGATGTCGTCGTGCGCTATGCACGCGACCACCCGGACATCCAGGCGACGGTCGCGGTGTCCCTGTTCTCGCCCGGCGTGACCGCGGCCTCCCCCCGCAACCTGCTGGTCATCGCGGGCGCCTTGGAGCCGGAGATGATCCGGGACGAGGGGCTGCGGATCGCCCGCATGGCCGCGGGCGACGCGGCGCAGCAGCGGGAAACCTATGGCCGGTTCGAGGACGGCACCGCCCGGCGCTCCACCCTGTCCGGCGGGGTCGAGCACATCGGCGTGCTGTTCAGCCGGCAGAGCCTGGTGGAGGCGCTGGACTGGCTGGACCAGGCGTTCGGGCGGCACGGCGACGGGTGGATCGACGCGCGGGGGCCGTGGCTCGGGCTGGTGTATCTCGGGCTGGTGGCGCTGGCCTGGCCGCTGTCGGGCC
>CAXTTB010000591.1:0-2705 GCA_964246905.1 uncultured Acetobacteraceae bacterium
TAGAAGTCGTGCTGGACGTCCTCCTCCCGGCTCCAGATGAGTTGGACCGGACGCTTCACAGCTTCCGAGATCGCCACCGCCTGGACTACGAAGTCCTGCTCGAACTTGCGGCCGAACGCGCCGCCGGCCAGCGTGGCGTGCGCGACAACGGCGTGCGCGGGCAGCCCGCTCATCCGGGACGCGACCTCGGCCGCGGTGGTCAGGTTCTGGGTCGGCACCCACAGCTCGCATCGGTCGGCGGTGACGTGGGTGGTGCAGTTCATCGGCTCCATCGGCGCGTGATACAGGAATGGCGCTCGGAAATCGGATTGCACGATGGTGCCCGCGGCGGCGCATCCGGCGACCGCGGCACGCGCATCGCCCGCAGAGATCGCCTGGTTCCCTCCGGGCGCGCCAAGGGCAGCGGCCTGCTCCTCGGCGATCTGCTGCGATGTCACGGTGCCATGCGGCACGTCCGAGAACGCCACGTCCAGCAATTCCACGGCGGACTTGGCCCGCCAGAAGCTGTCGGCGACCACGGCCACCGCGTCCGCAAGCTTCACGATGCCGATGATGCCCCGCCTTCCCTGGATGGCAGCATCGTCAACCGAGACGAGCTTGGCGCCGAAGACCGGGGCCTGGCGGATCGCCGCGTAGGCCATGCCGGGGACGCGGACGTCGATCCCGTAGCGGGCCGAGCCATCCACCTTGGAAGGTATGTCGAAGCGCTTGGCCGGGGTGCCCACGATCGTGAAGGCCGAGCGCAGAACCGGCGCCGCCGGGTGCGGCAGGCGGGCTGCGGCCGGGGCGAGGCTGCCGAACGGCGCGCTGCGTCCGCTCGGCTCGTGCATGACGGAGCCTTTGCTTGCCGTGCAGGCGTTTGGGCTGACCGACCACTGCTGCGCGGCGGCAAGCGTCAGCATCTCGCGCGCGGCGGCTGCGGATGTGCGCAGGGGCACGAACCAGCGGCGCACCATCTGGCTGCCGGACGTGCTCTGCACCGGTCGCCCCGGCACGCGGTACGCTGCATCCAGCGGCGGTGTCTGGACCGAAACCTGCGCCCAGTCGGCGCCCAGCTCGTCGGCGACGATCATGGCGAGGCCGGTTTGGGACCCTTGGCCCAACTCGAAGCATGGGACCACGAGGGTGATGGCACCATCGGGCGCGATCCGGATGAAGGCGCCCAACTCGGCTGGGTCGGCTTGCGCCGCTTCGCCGTCGGGGATGCCCACGGTGATCGTGAGACCGGCCAGCGCGCCCCCGAACAGCGCCGCCCGGCGGCCGAGGCCCGGTTGCAGGCTCATGTCGCATCTCCTGGTCCCGCGCTGGCAGCGCGATGGATCGCCGACCGCACCCGCGAGTAGGTGCCGCACCGGCATATGTTGGATACGGCCTCGTTGATCTGCTCGTCGGTCGGATCAGGCGTCGCCTTTAGCAGCGCCGCCGTGGCCATGATCATCCCGGACTGGCAGTATCCGCACTGCGGGACCTGCAGCGCGACCCATGCGGCCTGCACCGGGTGGGAACGGTCCGCGCTCAGCCCCTCGATGGTGGTGACCGCTCGTGCGCCGACTTGCGAAACAGGGACCTGGCACGACCGTGCCGCCACGCCGTCGATCATCACGGTGCAGGCGCCGCAAAACCCGACGCCGCAGCCGAACTTCGTGCCGGTCAGCCCGCACGCTTCGCGCAGCGCCCACAGCAGGGGCATGTCGTCCTCGACCGGGATGTCCCGCACGGTACCATTCACGTTCAGTCGCGCCATTCTCGTCCTCCTTCGCCAAGCCAACGTGTTGTCAGTGAACGGGCACGCTGATGGTCGGTATCAGCCGCTGCAGCCCGGGTAGGCGCTCGATGTGGATGGCCCGGCGCCGCTCCACTGCGCACGCCGGCGCAGATTCGGACGCGAGCTTGGCGAAACCAACACCGGCGCCAACGGTGTCCGGCATGAGCAGCTTGACCTTCACCGTCACCGGCCCGGGCAGATTGCCCAATCAAGGTCGAGGGCGAAGTGGGCCGGCTGCTCGTTGATGGTGCTGTCATGCTCGGCAGGCGCAAGTTCGGCAGCGTGCGTGGCCGTGGGGCCGCCCTGCCTGTCCACTGAACATCGCCCCCCGCGCCGTGCCTGCCAATGGTGGAAGGATGTCGTGCCAAAGTCCCACAAGCGATTGCCGGGCAGCGGTAACACAGCGTTATGCTGACTTGGGTCGTTGGATCCGATGATGGTCCGCAGGCCCAAGCTCATGGGACGGCGGGCCGGGTCAGCCGGCGGCTTGAAAGCGGGAGTTCCGGGGAGGGTGACCGCTGGTTCGACGCCACGGTGGACGGCCCACCGGCTGCTAACAGCTGCGGCCTGGAGCGGCAGGTTGCCCTGGCGGGCGTGGCACTGGCATTCACGCTGGGGCAACGGGTCGCGGTGCTTGTCGCCGAGCCGCGCCTGGTTCCGTTGCTGGAGCAGTGGTCCGGCCCCATTGTCCATTTTCCCTGTGCCCCCCGCACAGCGCCGATGGCGCCCGCCCTCCGCGCGTTCATCAGCCAGGTGCAGATGGCCACGCCAACACCCCGGCATCGTGATGCTTGCCGCCCGCGAACCGCCCGGTTCCGGCGCGCCCGGCCTCGACGCGCCAAGGGCCGAGGCCATCACACTCAGT
Source organism: uncultured Acetobacteraceae bacterium (assembly GCA_964246905.1). Lineage (GTDB taxonomy): Bacteria > Pseudomonadota > Alphaproteobacteria > Acetobacterales > Acetobacteraceae > CAHJXG01. The sequence goes on from CAXTTB010000591.1 coordinate 2,631, forward strand.
TGCCCGATGCAGGGTTCGCGACGTCGCCCCACAGGTCCATCGGGCCGAGACGGTCGGCGCCTTGCACTGCCAGCA
>CAXTTB010000592.1:0-2700 GCA_964246905.1 uncultured Acetobacteraceae bacterium
GTTGATGTTCTCGATCATCACGGTGGCGTCGTCCACCAGGATGCCGACCGCGAGCGCCAGGCCGCCCAGCGTCATGACGTTGATCGTCTGGCCGAGGGCGGACAGGCAGATGATGGAGCTGAGGATCGCCAGCGGGATGGAGGTGGCGACGATCAGCGTCGAGCGCCAACTGCCGATGAACAGCAGCACCATCAGCCCGGCGAGCACGGCCGCGGTCAGCATCTCCTGCACCACGTCCTCGATGGAGGCGATCACGAAGCCCGACTGGTCGTTCAGCGGCGTGATGGTGACGCCGTCCGGCAGCGTCTTCTCGATCTGCGGCAGCAGCGCCTTGATGCCGCTGACCACGGACAGGGTGGAGGCGTCGCCGGTCTTGAGGATCTGCAGCAGGACCGACTGCTGCCCTTTGACCAGCACGATGTTCTGCTGCGGCGGGCCGCCCGAATGGACGTAGGCGACGTCGCGCAGGTAAACGACGGCGTTGCCGACCTGCTTGATCGGCAGGTTGTTGAAGGTGTCGATCTCCACCGGGGTCGAGTTGGTCTGCACCATGAAGTCCACCGGCCCGATCTTCTGGTCCCCGGCCGGCAGCACGATGTTCTGGCTGGCCAGCGCGTGCCCCACGTCGGACGCGGACAGCCCGTACTGCAGCAGCTTGTCGCGGTCGAGGTCCACCTCGACGTTCTGGGACGCGCCGCCATAGGGGGCTGGGATCGCCACCCCCGGCACGGAGATCAGCGCCGGCCGGATCAGGTTGCTTGCGAGGTTGTAGATGTCGGCCGGACTCATGTTGTTGCCGGCCACCTGCAGCGACAGCACGGCGATGCTGGAGGCGTCGAACACCAGGATGCCCGGCGGGGTGGTGCCGGCGGGCATCTGCTTGAGCACCGTCTGCGACGTGGCCGTGACCTGCGCCTGTGCGGCGGCGATGTCGGTGCCGGGCTGGAAGTAGATCTTCACCACGCCGCTGCCGTAGTAGGATTGACTCTCGATATGCTCGATGTTGCTGACCGTCGTGGTCAGCGCCCGCTCGTAGTAATAGACGATCCGGCCGGACATGTCCGCCGGCAGCAGCCCGCTGTAGCTCCAGATGGCGGCGACGATCGGGATCTTGATCGGCGGGAAGATGTCGGTCGGCGTCTTGAACACCGACATGGCGCCGAACAGCAGGATGAGGATCGCGAGCACGACGAAAGTGAGCGGCCGCCGCAGCGCGACCAGGACGATGGCGTTCATGCGTTTGGACCATCGTGCCGCCCGGCCCGGCCCCGGTTCCGGGACGCCCAGGCGTGCCTACGGCTCAAGCGGCGCACACGTCCGGTTCCGCCCATGAGCACGCTGCCGCAGCGTGTAGTCCCAGAACTCGAAGCCATAGACGGAACGCCTCGCAGTGATGCTGGAAGACGGCGTGCAATGTTCTGCTTCAGCTCGAAAGCAGGACTGCGAACGACGACACGTTGCGGGATGGACTGGGCAGGATGAACTGGGCGGGACGGATTGGCTGCCTGGCGGCTGAGCATAGCGTCATAGGGATGCATAGTCTGCCCCGAACAACATGTCGCACGGTCGAGCGTCGCACACATTTCCGTTTGCCGAAGGACCAAGCGCCCGCATATCTCAGCAATGTGAACCGATTGGGCATCCCGGCAATTCTCCTCGACCGACATTCCATCCCTGGTTACTGACGCCAGCCGCCTTCGGGACGGCTCGCATCAGGCGTGCGGCGTTCCCAGCCAGCGTCTCACGCCCTCGAGCGAATGGAACTCCGACACGCCGTGCACGTCGCTGTCCGGCGCCGCCGCGTGCATCATGTGCGCCAGCGCATGGCCCGGGCCAAGCTCGACCACCTTCGTGACGCCGCTCGACCGGCAGGCGTCCATGCAGGCCGCCCAGTCCACGGTCTGCCCCACCTGCCGGGCGAGCTTGTCCAGGCCGTCCCGGAGGTCGAACACCGCGTCCCCGTCGATGCCGCTCAGCAGCCGCACGCCGGAGGGCAGGGCGCCGGGCAGCCTCACCTTGCCAAGCGCCGTGCGGAACCGCTCGCTGGCCCGGCGCAGCAGCGGCGTGTGCGACGCGACCGCCACGGGGACCGCCGTGACCCCCCCGCCCAGCGCCACGGCCTCCCCGGGCCGGGCGTCCAGCGCGGCCCGGGTCCCGCCGGCCAGCATCTGGTCGGAAGCGTTCACGATGGCGATGTGGCACCCGTGCGCGCGGCAGAGCGGTTCCAGCGCGCGCCGGGGCAGGCCGCGCACTGCAATGAGGCCGGATGCTTCCTCCGTGGCCGCGTCCATCAGCGACGCGCGCTCCGCGGCGAGGCCGAGCACCGTCCTGGCGTCCAGCACCCCGGCGACGCCCCAGGCGGCCAGCTCGCCCACGCTGTAGCCCGCCACCACCAAGGGGCGCGGCGCCGCCTCGCCCAGGACGGCCCACGCCGCCATCGCCTGCGTGCAGCACAGGATCTGCCCGGCCTCGTCCGCGTGCAGCTCGTCGTCGCCCGCGTGCTGCACCAGGTCGCGCGGGTCGCGTCCGCCCAGCGCGGCCCTTGCCGCCTCGAACACGGCGGCGGCCTCCGGCGCGTCGGCCAGCAAGTCGAACATGCCGGGGCCTTGCGCGCCCTGGCCGGAACAGAGGATCGCGGTGCCGGTCATGCGAGGGGGGCCAGTGCATCCAGGAACACGGTGAAGGCGAGCAGGTCGGCGC
>CAXTTB010000593.1:0-2681 GCA_964246905.1 uncultured Acetobacteraceae bacterium
GGCGCCGACCAGCGATACACCTTGAACGTCTCCTTCATCGACGCGGCGCGCGGGGCGACCCAGCGGCTGGCCCTGCCCGGCGGCGGCGACCTCAACGTGCAGATCCCCTCGGGCGTGGAAAGCGGGCAGACGCTGCGCCTGCGCGGCAAGGGACGGGCCGGCGCCGCGGGCGGGCCGGCGGGCGACGCGCTGATCGAGATCACCGTGGCGCCGCACCCGCTGTTCCGCCGGGAGGGCCGCGACATCCACCTCGATTTGCCAATCACGCTGGGGGAGGCCGTGCTGGGCGCCCGGGTCCCGGTGCCGACGGTCGCGGGCACCGTCACCATGGCGGTCCCGCCGGGTTCGGACAGCGGCACCAAGCTGCGGCTGCGCGGCAAGGGCCTGCCGGAGCATGACGGGCAGCCGCCTGGGGACGCCTACGCGACGCTGCGCGTGGTGGTCGGGCCGGCGGACGATGCGCTAAGGGACTTCCTGCGGGGCTGGGCGCCGGGTCAGGCGTTCGACCCGCGGTCCGGCTTGCCCAAGGAGTGAGCCGGCGCCGGGCCGGCCATGCGGCGGACCGCCTCCACGAACTCGGCGCTGGACCAGTCGGCGGCGCCCTCCAGCCGCCCACGCTCCTTGCCGGCGCGGTCGATCAGCAGCGTGGTCGGGATGCCCCGCGCGCCCAAGGCCCGGGCCGCGTCGCCCCGCTGGTCCAGCAGGACCGGCAGGGTCTGGATGCTCTTGTCGCGGTAGAACCGCTCGACCGGAGGCGCGCCGCCGCGGTCGGAGGACAGCGCCAGCACCGCCACGCCATCGCCCGCCACCAGCCGGGCCAGGGCGTCGAGCGCCGGCATCTCCGCCACGCAGGGCACGCACCAGGTGGCCCACAGGTTCAGCACCACCCCCTGCCCGGCGTAGTCGGCCAGGGTGCGGACCGTGCCGTCCGCGGTGGAGAAGCGCAGCTCCGGCACCGCGGCGCCATCCACGCGCTGCAGGCGCGACAGGTCGCCCAGGCCAGGCGTCGCCGCCCATGGTTTGCGCGGTGCCAGCGCCGCCGGTAGGGTCAGGCCAGCCGCCAGCACGGCGCGGCGCTTCAATGGAACCATGGTGCGTCCTTGAGTAGCGACACTGTCGATAACACGTCTGCCCCACAAAATGGGAGCGGAGCCGGGCCGATCCAAGCCGGGCCGATCCAAGCCGGGCCGATCCAAGCCGGGCCGATCCAAGCGGGCGACGCCCTGCGGAACGCCGAGGCGAACGCGCAATGGGGCGGACGCTTCGCCCGCGGCCCGTCCGTCATCATGCAGGACATCAACGCCTCCATCGGCTTCGACCGCAGGATGTGGCGGCAGGACATCAGCGGCAGCCTGGCGCACGCGGCGATGCTGGCCCGCGCCGGGGTGATCGCGCCGGGCGACGAGGCGGCGATCCGCGGCGGCCTCGGCGCCATCGCGCACGAGATCGAGGCCGGGCGCTTCCCCTTCGTGGAGGACCTCGAAGACATCCACATGAACATCGAGGCGCGGCTGACCGAGCGCATCGGCGAGGCCGGCAAGCGCCTGCACACCGGGCGTAGCCGCAACGACCAGGTGGCGACCGACTTCCGCCTGTGGGTGCGGGACGCGCTGGACGGGCTGGACGCGCAGGCGGCGGACGTGATGCGCGCGCTGGCGGACCGGGCGGCAGCGTTCGCGGCGGACCCGATGCCGGGCTTCACCCACATGCAGACGGCGCAGCCGGTGACGTTCGGGCATCACCTGCTCGCCTATGTCGAGATGCTGAACCGCGACCGCGGGCGCTTCGCGGACTGCCGCCGCCGGCTGAACGAGTGCCCGCTGGGGTCTGCGGCGCTGGCCGGCACCAGCTTCCCCATCGACCGTGGGGAGACCGCGGCGGCGCTGGGCTTCGACCGCCCGACCGCCAACTCGCTCGACGCCGTGTCGGACCGGGACTTCGCCATCGAGTTCCTGGGCGCGGCGGCGATCTGCGCCACCCATCTGTCGCGGCTCGCGGAGGAGCTGGTGATCTGGTGCAGCGCGCCGTTCGGCTTCGTGCGGCTGTCGGACGCCTTCACCACCGGCAGCAGCATCATGCCGCAGAAGCGCAACCCGGACGCGGCCGAGCTGACGCGCGCCAAGACCGGGCGCATCACCGGGGCGCTGGTGGCGCTGCTGACGGTGATGAAGGGCCTGCCGCTCGCCTACGCCAAGGACATGCAGGAGGACAAGGAGCCGGTGTTCGACGCCGCCGACGCGCTGGCGCTGTCGCTCGCGGCGACGGGGGGCATGGTGCGGGACATGGCGCCGGACCTGCCGCGGATGCGGGCGATGGCCGGGTCGGGCTTCGCGACGGCGACGGACCTGGCGGACTGGCTGGTGCGGGTGCTGCGCCTGCCGTTCCGCACGGCGCACCATGTGACGGGGCGCGTGGTGGCGGCGGCGGAGGCGCGCGGCGTGGGTCTTGCGGAGCTGGGCCTCGCCGAGATGCAGGCCATCGAACCCGGCATCACCGCGGACGTGTTCGACGTGCTGACGGTCGATGCCTCGGTCAGGAGCCGGACCAGCTTCGGCGGCACCGCGCCCCTGAACGTGGCGGCGCAGGCGGCGCGCTGGCAGGCGCTGCTGCGATGAGGGCCATGCTTGTCGTACTGGCACTCGTCCTGCTCGCGGCCTGCGGCAAGAAAGGCTCGCCCAGCC
>CAXTTB010000594.1:0-2676 GCA_964246905.1 uncultured Acetobacteraceae bacterium
ACCCGGCCAACCCCGCCATGACCGCCCCGACCCCGCCGATGGCGCCGAGCCTGTAGAGGAACTGCCGGCGCGACGGGCCGGGCAAAGGATGTGACGCGGGCTTGGGGGAAGCTTCGATCATTGTTGACCTTTCGGCAGCAGAACCGGCAGCTCAGGCCGCATTTCGGCAAGACTGAGCTGTAAACGCGATGCGGGAATGCAAGCAAAGTGCCAGAATATCCGACTCGGTAAAACCATCGATCTGCGCTGCCGCACGCACGGCAACCGACGTTCCCACGCCGGGCAGGGCTTCGGCTCCGTCCGCCGCGAGGCTGCTGATCCTGAACGTGGCGGCTGGAACACGCTCGCTGACGTCAAAGCCGAAGCGAACGATAGGCGCGCCGGGTGCGGACGCCCGCCCCCCCTTTCTTGGCAGGTACCCCGAACCTACTCCGGTTCCAACGGAGGCCGATCCAACGTCATCCACTTGCTGTCAGCCTCACCTGGACGGAAGCCGTATCGGGCGTACAGCCCGTGGGCATCTGCCGTTGTCAGCGTCCAGTTCTGGACAGTGGCAAGCTCGGGATGTGCAAGCATGGTTTCCACCAACGCCTTGCCGAGGCCAAGCCTGCGGGCAACCGGCAGGATATACACGTCCCCGAGATGGGCACGGAAGGCGTAGTCGGTGAGCAGCCGGCCGAAGCCAACCTGTGCGCCGTCCGGGGCATAGATGCCGAAGCATAGGCAGTTGGTCCAACTGCGCTCCGTCAGCGCGCGTGGCCGGCCGATAGCCCAATACTGACCGGCCAGCGAGTCATGGACGAGGTCCATGTCGAGGCGCGCGTGATCGTCGCTGATCACGTAGCCGTTCGGCAGGCTGACGACGCGGGGCACTTGCAGGTCAGCCCTCAAGGGCCTGGGAGGCAGCGCACCCTGCGTTGCTGCGCTTCATCATAAGCTCTCCCTGCAATCCACGACGAGGCATGGCGGTCAGCATCCCAATTCCGACCGGCCCCAAGGTAAGCCGCATCCCGTGCAGCCGCCAAGCGCAGGCACCGCACCGCTCATCCCGCGTCGGACAGTCCCAATTCGGCCATCACCTCGGCCAGCCGTCCGGGATCGGAGCAGGCCAGCAGCGCGCCATGGAAGCCGTCCCAGTCCCCGGTCAGCAGCAGGGTCCGCGGCACACGGCCCTCCGGCGCGTCGCCCGCACCGATCTCCGCCAGGTCGGGCCGTTGGCGCAGGGCGTCGAGGATGGCAACCAACTCGTCCGCCGTGCCGAACAGGAAGCGGTGGGCCGGCCACTCGGCGCCGTCGTGGCGCGACCCGTCCGCCGCGGGGAGCGACAGGGCTGCCAGCTCCTCCCGGCTGGTGAGGCCGTGGAACAGCGCCAGCGCCGCCGCGCGGGCCGGGGCGGGCAAGGCGAGGCGGTCGGCGGAGGCCTCGATCTCGACGGGAGACGCGGCGGATAGGATGGGCATGGCTCGTTCTCCGAAATGTTGCTGCCTTAGCGGGCGGCGGCGGTGGCGGTTCCGGCTGGATGCATGCCCGCCTTCCCATCCCCGGCCTCCGTGCCTACATTTTCGGCGCACGCGATGCCCGCCGGGCTTGTCAGGGAGGACGGCCATGCCGGACAATAGGAACACAGGACTGCGGCGGCGGCACATGCTGCAACAGGCGGGCTTGACCCTGGCCGGCGCCTCGGCGGCGTCGGGCGCCAGCGCCGCCACGGCCGACACGCCGCCTTGGATGACCGAGCAAGGCATTCCCGCGGACGACCATCCCTACGGCAGCCCGTCGCCGTTCGAGCGCGCGGTGGTGCGCCGCGTGCGGGACCGCTCGCCGTTCATGACCACCGCCTCCGCCCATGCGCCGCTGCAGGACCTGCATGGCATCATCACGCCGAACGGCCTGCACCACGTCCGCAGCCACGCCGGCACCCCGGCGATCGACCCCGGGCGCCACCGGCTGCTGGTGCACGGCCTGGTGGAGCGCCCGCTCAGCTTCGGCATGGACGACCTCCTCCGCTTCCCGTCCGTGTCCCGGCTGCATTTCCTGGAATGCTCGGGCAACACCCCGCTCTACAAGACCGAGAAGATCGACGCGCGCTGGACCGTGCAGGACACCCACGGGCAGGTGAGCTGCGCGGAGTGGACCGGGGTCAGGCTCGCGGACGTGCTGGCGGAGGCCGGGGTGCAGCCCGGCGCCGCGTGGGTGCTGGCGGAAGGGGCGGACGCGGCGGCGATGACCCGCTCGGTGCCAATCGAGAAAGCCTGGGACGACGCCATCCTGGCCTACGCGCAGAACGGCGAGCGCCTGCGCCCGGAGAACGGCTACCCGCTGCGCCTGATCCTGCCGGGCTATGAGGGCAACATGAACGTGAAGTGGCTGCGCCGCCTGAAGCTTGGCAACCAGCCGTTCCAGACGCGCGAGGAGACGTCGAAATACACCAGCCTGCTTCCGGACGGGACCGCCAAGCAGTTCAATTTCGTCATGGATGTGAAATCCGTCATCACCCGGCCCTCGCCGGGGCGCGGCCCGGGCCAGCCGGGGTTCTGCGAGGTGGGCGGCCTCGCCTGGTCCGGACGCGGCCGCATCGCGCGGGTCGAGGTCTCGACGGACGAGGGCGCCACCTGGCGGGACGCGGCGCTGCAGGAGCCGGTGCTGTCGAAGTGCCTGACCCGGTTCCGCCTGCCC
>CAXTTB010000595.1:0-2675 GCA_964246905.1 uncultured Acetobacteraceae bacterium
GGCCACCGCGGCGTGACGCATTCGGCGGCGGCGGCGGCGCTCTGCGCCTGGGGCCTGCACGGCAGCGCGCCGCGGTGGGTCGCCGCTCCCTTGGCGGTCGGCTACCTTTCGCACCTCGCCGCGGACCTGCTGACGCCGCGCGGCCTGCGGCTGGCCTGGCCGCTCCGCGCCACCTGGGCGTTCCCGCTGTGCAAGACCGGCTCGCCGTTCGAGCCGCTCATCGTGGCGCTGGTGCTGTTCTGGGCGGGGTCCGGCACCCTGGTCCCCCCGTTGCTGCAGGAGGTGTGGCGGCAGTCCGGCCTCGCCCCGCAGGCTGCCCACGTCAGCCCGGCGCATCGTGCGAAGATCGCCGGCGCCCGGGCGCCGTAACCTTTGCCCTATCCCGGCGTTACCTATGCGTCACGGCCATCGACGCACCCGCCCGATGCCGACACGGCACGCCAACCTTCCAGGGAGCCACGTCATGAGATCCAGCCTGTTCATCTGCGCCCTCGCCGCCGCAAGCCTCAGTTCCGGCATCGCCAGCGCCCAAAGGACGATGCCCGCCACGCCCGACGCGGGCGCCTCCGGCAACGCCTTCTCGTTCCAGGGCGACCAGATCCAGCCGATGCCGGACCAGCGCCAGATCAGCCCGCGCGACCCCCGCTACTCACAGACCTACCAGCAGCAGCAGACCGGCGAGATCCCGAAGCCCGGCGGCGGCTGCCTGAAGTACGGCGCAGCCGGGGCGGTCGGCGGGCACCTTGCCGGGCACGGCGTGCTGGGCGCCATGGCCGGCTGCGTGACCGGCGCCTACGTGCGCCACCGCGACAAGGGGCGCATGGCCTCCCTGACCGGCATGCTGCCCCCCGGCCCGGCCCGCCGACCCGGCTTCTCAGCGTTCCGGGCCGGGGCAGCGGCCCCCGCGGTGGGAGCCGTTGCTGCACGAGCGTCCATGCCGGGCCGAGCACGCGAGCCGCGATCTCGGCCCCAGGACGGTCTTCCGCATAGAAGTAGCTGACTGTGCTGCCGGCGATGCGCCCTGGCGATGCCACGGGGTCGGCGATGTCCAGGCCCTGTTCGCTCAGGCCCCGCGCGAGGTCGTTCGCGTGTTGCCTTGCCGCCGCGTCCTCAGCGGGATAGCGAATGGTGATCCGGGCCGGAGCACCGAGCGGCAGCCGGAAGTCGGCAGGAGGGGTCGGCATGGCGTCCTGGGCATAGGATCGGCTCCCCGCCACGATCACCCAAACAGCGGCGGCGGCCAATGAACGAAACATTGGGCTGGCGCGCGCAGGGTGGTTCCGGTGTCCGTCGGGCTCCAATTTCTTTGCTTTTTGCAAACAAGTCCTCTGTCGCTTCATGTTGAAAACCCTGCTCGCCCATCTCCGATATGCGGACGGCGAAAGGCAAACTGGGCGGATCGCGAAAACGTCAACAATGGTTGCGGCCGGCGGTGCGAGCTGCACGCTCGTTTTGGTCGCCCGGTCGCGGCCGCGTTCCATGCTTGGGAGCTGTCGAGGATGGTGCTGACATCCAGGAGCGCCGGGCGATCATTCCGGCGTCTTGGCGCTTGTGCCGGTTTGGCCGCGCTGATGGGGGGCGTGGCGCCCTGTCCTGGCCCGGCCCTGGCTCAACCGCAGGCAGTCGGGCCTGGGCCGGATGCCGGTGCCCGACCGCCAAGCGTCCCAGCGCCCATCGAAGGCTTCCGCCAGGCCCGCTTCGGCATGACCGAAGCCGAGGTGCGCCAAGCTGTCAAACGAGACTTCCCGATGGCAGGGCAGGCCTCGCGCACCCTGCACCCGCGCGAGAAGACCACGGTGCTGGCCATCACCGCCGAGGGCCTGTTGCCGGACGCCGGCCCGGCCCGGCTGTTCTACATCCTGGGTTATGCGTCCAGGCGGCTGGTGCAGGTCAACGTCACCTGGTCCGGCGACGGGCGCAGCGCCGGGCGGGACGAGGCCATCGTCGCCGCGGCGAACACGCTCCGTGACCATCTGCAAACGGAGCACCCAGGGCCGCCCGAGGAGGTCGTCGCCAACCATCCGCTGGGGGAGGGTGCCATCCTGGTGTTCCGCGCCGCCCAGCCGGACGGCCGCATGGTGCTGCTGTTGCTGAGCGGCGTCGCGGCAGGGCAGCCGGGCCGGCCGCCGGCGGCACCGCCGCTGACGCTGACGCTCTGCTATATGCGCGACCACAAGTCGCCCGATGTCTTTCATATCGAACCTGGACGCTTCTGACCGCCGGTACGGGCAAGAAGGCCCATGCGCGGGTGCGCCGCAGGCTGAACCTGTCCCTGCTCCATGCGATCCCGCCCACCGTGCCCGGGAACGCTGACGGCGTTTGCCGCCAGCGTCAGCCCAAAGCCAGTGCCCAAGACCTTTCCCACGAATTGGCCCCGCACCGAACCATGGTGCCGGGCCGTCGCCGATGCGTCCCGCCCGTGCAGGCCGGAACGTCACGTCGCCAGGTTCAACAAGCCGCCGCGGCTGGAACCGCCCACGCCCAGCGAGCCCGATCCCGTTCCGCCGGAGCTTTTGGACGCCGTCCCAGCAGTGCTGCCCGTGCTGCTGCTGTTTGTGCTGGCGGGCGTGCTGCTGCTCGTGGCCGTGCCTCCGTTGCTCGATCCTGTGCCGCTCGTGGTGGTGCCGTTCGTTGTGTTCGCACCGTTGCTGCCGGTGCTGTTGGGCGTGCTGGTG
>CAXTTB010000596.1:0-2663 GCA_964246905.1 uncultured Acetobacteraceae bacterium
CGCAGCAGGGGGCCTCCGTAATGGGGCAGGCCATAGCAGGGGGGCGCATGGCCCGCGTCAAGCCGCCAGCAGCGCCAGGGCGGGCGCGAGCAGCGCCGGGTCGCCGACCGCGAGCGCGCAGCCGTCGCCGTCCGGGTGCATGGGGCGGCCCTGCCAATCCGTCATGCGCCCGCCCGCCCCCTCGACCACCGGCACCAGCGCGGCCCAGTCCCAGACCTTGAGGCCCGGCTCCGCGATCACGTCGATGGCGCCAAGCGCCAGCAGGCCGTAGGCGTAGCAGTCCCCGCCCCAGGACGTGCGGCGCGTGGCGGCGGCGAGGCGCTGCCACGCGACGGTCTGCCCGGCGGTGAAGATCTCCGGCGCGGTGCAGGACAGCTCGGCCTGGTCCAGCCCGGCGCAGGGCCGGCAGCCGGCCCGGCCATAAGCGCCGCGGAACCGGGTCGGCTGCCCGGCCGCGCCGACCCACCGCTCCCCGGTGATCGGCTGGTCGATCACGCCCAGGACCGGGGTCGCGCCGTCCAGCAAAGCCACCAGCGTGCCGAAGGTCGGGCGTCCCGTGATGAAGGCGCGGGTGCCGTCGATGGGGTCCAGCACCCAGCGCAGCCGGGCATCCGCGCGGTCCAGGCCGAACTCCTCGCCCAGGATGCCGTGCTCGGGGAACCGCTGCGCCAGCACGGCGCGCATCGCCAGTTCCGCCGTGCGGTCGGCGACCGTAACGGGGCTGGCGTCACTTTTCAGGTCGGCGCTGACGCCCGCGCGGTAGAACGGGCGGACCGCCGCGGCGGCGACGTCGACCGCCGCCTCCGCCGCGGCGATCAGCGCCTGCATGGGAGTGTTACTTGCTCTTGCCCGCCGGCCCCTGGCTGGTCGGGCCGCTCACGGGTCCCTGCGGCTTGGTCACGCCGTTCTCCGTCGCGGTGGGCACGGTCGGGCTGACCTCGCGGACGTTGCCCGGCTGCTCCGACTGGTTCTGCGCCGCCTGCGACTGGTTCTGCGACGCGGAGGGCTGGGTCATCTGCTGGGTCTGCCCCTGCGCCCAGGCCGGTGCCGTGGCGAGCAGGACGAAGGCGGCGGTCAAGGCATAGCGCATGGGACGGGTGCTCCAAGGGGCCGGGCGTTGCGCCGGCGGACTTGCCTACCTAATGTGCGCCGCACGCTATGCAAACCCTCCCGCATCAACCTGGCGCCGCCGCGTGAACCCCATCGTCGTGATCCCGTCCCGCATGGCGTCCTCCCGCCTGCCGGGCAAGCCGCTGGCGCTGATCGCGGGGAGGCCCATGGTCCTGCACGTGCTCGACCGCGCACTCGAAGCCGACATCGGCCCGGTCGCCGTCGCCTGCGCCGATCCGGAGATCGCGGACGCTGTGCGGGCGGCGGGCGGCACCGCCGTGCTGACCGACCCGGCGCTGCCATCCGGCTCCGACCGGGTGCACGCGGCGCTGGCGGCGCTCGACCCGGAGGGCGCGCACGACGTGGTGGTGAACCTGCAGGGCGACTTCCCCACCCTGCCGCCGGGCCAGCTCCGCGCGGTGGCGGCCCCGCTGTCCGACCCGGCGTTCGACATCGCGACCCTGGTGACGCCGGTCCTCTCGCCGGAGGAGGCGGCGGCGCCCCAGGTGGTCAAGGCCGCCTGCGCCTTTGCGGAGGGCCAGGCGGTCGCGGCGGCGCTGTACTTCTCCCGCGCCGCCATCCCCGCCGGCGACGGGCCAATCTGGCACCACATCGGCATCTACGCCTACCGCCGCGCCGCCCTGGCCCGCTTCGTCAGCCTGCCGGAAAGCCTGCTGGAGCGGCGGGAGAAGCTTGAGCAGTTGCGCGCGCTGGAGGTCGGGATGCGGATCGCCTGCACGCGGGTGGAGCACGGGGCGTTCGGCGTGGACACGCCCGCCGACCTCCGCCGCGCCCGCGCCCTTTTGGAGACCTCCCTGCTGGAAACGCCATGACCCAGATCGCCTTCCAGGGCCTGCCCGGCGCCTACTCGGACCTCGCCTGCCGCACCGCCTACCCTGAGCTGACGCCCTTGCCGTGCCACACCTTCGAGCACGCGATGGACGCGGTGCGCGGGGGCCAAGCGGCGCTCGCCATGCTGCCCTGCGAGAACAGCCTCGCCGGCCGGGTGCCCGACATCCACGCCCTCTTGCCCGGCAGCGGCCTGTCCATCGTCGCCGAGCACTTCCAGCGCGTCGAACACTGCCTGCTGGGACCGCCCGGCGCCCGGATCGGCGACGTGCGCCGCGTCCATTCGCATTCCGTGGCGCTGGGCCAGGTCCGGGCGATCCTGCATGAGCTGGAGGCGGACGCGGTGGTGGAGGCGGACACCGCCGGGTCGGCGAAGCTGGTGGCGGAGTGGGGCCGCAAGGAGGATGCGGCCATCGCCTCGAAGCTGTCGGCCGAGATCTACGGCCTCGACGTGCTGCGCGCCAACGTGGAGGACGCCGCCCACAACACGACGCGGTTCTACGTCGCCGCGAAGCAGCAGCACGCCCTGCCGCCGGACCGGACCGACCTGATGACCACCTTCGTGTTCCGCGTCCGCAACGTGCCGGCGGCGCTGTACAAGGCGCTGGGCGGCTTCGCCACCAATGGCGTCAACATGTCGCGGCTGGAGAGCTACATGCTGCACGGCGAGTTCACCGCGACGCAGTTCCTGTGCGACGTGGACG
>CAXTTB010000597.1:0-2660 GCA_964246905.1 uncultured Acetobacteraceae bacterium
GCGCGGGGCCGGGCTGATCCGGCTGGCGGGCCTTGGGCCGAACCTGCCCGGCCCGCGCCGCTGCGACCCGGCAATGCCCTGGAGGCTTGGCGCAACCGGGGCGTGCGGCTCGCCAACCTGGGCTACCTCGGCCACATGTGGGAGCTGTACGCGATGTGGGCGTGGATCGGGGCGTTCCTCGCCGCGAGCCTCCGCAACCGCTACGGCACGGCCCCGCCGTTCGGCCCGGAGCTTGCGGCGTTCGCGGTCGTCGCGGTGGGCGCGCTCGGCGCCATGGGCGGCGGCTGGGCGGCGGACCGCTGGGGCCGTGCGAACGTCACCATCGCCGCCATGGCGGTGAGCGGCCTGTGCGCCGCCGGCATCGGCCTGCTGTTCGGGGGACCCGCCTGGCCGCTGCTGGCCGTGAGCCTCGTCTGGGGCGTCGCGGTCATCGCCGATTCCGCTCAGTTCTCCGCCGCCATCGCCGAACTCAGCGAGCGGTCGCTGGTCGGCACCATGCTGACCGTGCAGACCTGCCTGGGCTTCCTGCTCACCCTGGTCAGCATCCAGCTCATCCCGGTGGTCGTCGGCTGGGTCGGGTGGCGGTTCGCCTTTGCGCTGCTGGCGGCCGGGCCGTTCCTCGGCATCCTCGCCATGGCCCGGCTGCGCCGCGCGTGACCCCCTGCTGCGCCACCCTCGACACGCCAGGCCGGGGCACCCAGATTCCGGGCGTAGAAGACCATTCAGGAGGACGCCCATGCCCGGCAAGCTCATCCGCGTCGGCCAGATCGTGCCGAGTTCCAACACCACCATGGAAACCGAGATCCCCGCGATCCTGCGCGCCCGGGAAGGCGTCGCGCCCGAGCGGTTCGCCTTCCATTCCAGCCGGATGCGGATGAAGAAGGTGACGAAGGCCGAGCTGGAGGCGATGGACCGCGACAGCGACCGCTGCGCGCTGGAGCTGTCCGACGCCCGGGTGGACGTGCTCGGCTACGCCTGCCTGGTCGCCATCATGAGCATGGGCCGCGGCTACCACCGGGAAAGCGAGGCGCGGCTGCACCAGGCGACCGTCGATAACGGCGGCCCGGCGCCGGTCGTCACCAGCGCCGGCGCGCTGATCCACGGGCTGCATACGCTGGGGGCGAAGAAGATCGCGGTGATCGCGCCCTACATGAAGCCGCTGACCCAGCTCGTCTGCGACTACATCGAGGCCGAGGGCATCGAGGTGCACGACCGGGTGGTGCTGGAGATCGAGGACAACCTGGAGGTCGGCGCCCGTGACCCGATGCTGGTGCTGGAGAGCCTGCCCAACCTGAAGTACCAAGGCGTGGACGCGGTCGTGCTGTCGGCCTGCGTGCAGATGCCGTCGCTCGGCGCGATCCCGGAGGCGGAGCGCCGCACCGGCCTGCCGGTCGTGTCCGCAGCCGTGTGCACGGCGTTCCAGATGCTGGAGCGCCTGGGCCTGCCCGCGATGGCGCCCGAGGCCGGCACCTTGCTGTCCGGGCGCTACGGCATTGGGGCGGAGCGCGGGCAGGCGGCGTAGCGCCATGGTGCAGAGAAGCCGGCGGCCGTCCGCATGACGTCTGGCGCAACGGCCTGGCCGCTACTGCCCCTGACCCCGCCGGAGCCGCCACAGGCTGAAGAGCTGCGCGCTCTGGGTGGGGGTCATCTTGGTGAAGCCGAGGCCCGCAGCCCACTCGTTGAACGCCTCCTTCTCGAACCCGGCGGCGACCGGGGCGGGGGCGGAGGCCTCGGCCCTGGTGCGGTCGAGCCAGCGTTGCGCGTAGGGCGCGCGGGTCCAGCCCGGCACCGTCGCCCGGATGTTCACGTCGTGCCACTTCTCGTGGAACGGCGGCTGCTGCAGGTCGGCGAAATGGGAGAAGAACTGGTCGGTGAACGTCGCGAGGTTGTTGTACCGCGCGGTGCCCGCCGGCCAGTTGTAGGCGGTGAGCAGCACCGGGACCGCCCAGGTCTCCACGTCCTCCCCTTCCGGCACCAGCGAAGGGTAGTCGGCATGGGTGAACCTGGCCGGCACGTAAAGGTCGAGCAGGGCCTCGGACACCGGCAACTGCAGCAGATGCAGCCCGGAGTTGGGCGGGATGGCGGAGAACAGCCGGTTGGGCTTGGCCGGGGTGTAAACCAGGGCCGCGATCTCCCCGCGCTTCAGCTTCTCCAGTGCGACGGCGGGAATCTCGTGGGCCAGCTTGATGGGGACGTGCATCGCCTCGAACACCGCGGGCGCCGTCACGGCCGAGCCTGACCCCACGACATCGACGTTGACCGTCTTATCGGCCAGGTCGGTCACGGTGTACACGTCCGGCCCGGCCAGCACATGGATCTCCTGGTTGTAGAGCTTGGCGATGTACTGGACCCGGTTGTGCAGGCCCGCATAGGCCGGGTTGGCCTCCGCGACGCGCGCGGAATCGGCTGAAACGAGCGCAAGGTCCACGCCCCGGAGGTTGAGCAGGTCGGACAGGTTCTGCAGCGAGCCCTTCCCGACCAAGGGCACGACCCGCATCGTGTCGGAGCCGGCCACCGCGGCGATGTCGGCGCCGAACTGCAGGAAGGTGCCCATGAGGCCGCCGGTCATCATCCCGAGCGTCGCCACGCCGTCGATGGACAGAGACTCGTCCGGCGGCGTGCGGGCCGCGCTGGGCGGCGGCGGCGCGGGCCTGCGCAAG
>CAXTTB010000598.1:0-2657 GCA_964246905.1 uncultured Acetobacteraceae bacterium
GCCTTGGCCAGCAACTGGTCGCTGACCTGCAACGCGATGGCGGGCGCCCCGGCCGACGCCGCCGCGTCCGCCAGGCGCCGGCTCGGCGCCCACTTGGCGAGTGGGACCTCCGGCGCGACCTCCACCGTCCTGGGCTGCGGCGCGGAGCAGGCCGCCAGCAGCAGGAGCACGCCGCCCGCCGCCGGGCCGCGCAGGCGCCGTGCGCCCATCATCATCGCGCCCGTCGTCGCCCACGCCTTCAATGCCCACGCGGTCAATGCATCGACCTCATGACCTGGATCACCGCCGGGCCGCCGACGATCAGGAAGATGCAGGGCAGGATGAACAGGATCATCGGGATGGTCATCAGCACCGGCAGCCGCGCGGCGCGCGTCTCGAACCGCATCAGCATCTCGTGCCGCATCTCGGCGGACAGCACGCGCAGCGCCTCGCCCAGCGGCGTGCCGTAGCGCATGGTCTGCATCAGCATGGAACTCATGCGCTTGATGCTTTCCAGCCCGGTGCGGTTGCCCATGTTGGCCAGCGCCACCCGGCTGTCGGACACGACGCGCAGCTCGCTCGCGGTCTTGCCGAACTCCTCGCTGATCGCGGGATGCGCCCCGCGGATCTCGGCGGCGACGCGGTTGATCGCCGGCTCGAACCCCAGGCCCGCCTCCGCGCAGATCACCATGAGGTCGAGCGCGTCCGGCAGGCCCGCCTGGATGGCGTCGAGGTGCTGCCGGTGCCGGCGCCGCACCCACCAGTCCGGGCCGAGCAGCCCAACCAGGGCGGCGCCGGCGATGCAGACGTTCCGCACCAGCGGCGACAGCCCGAAGCGCCCCAGCGCCACCCAGGCCAGCAGCGGCATCGCGATCAGCAGCAGCAGCTTGGCGCCCACGAACACCCCGAGCGCGCCGGGCCCGCGCCGCCCGGACGCGCCCAGCGGCTGCGCCAGCTCGCCCATCGTCTTCTGCGACCGCCGGCCGCTCCGCGCCACGCCGGAGCCGATGGCGCCGATGATCCCGAGCACGCCGTCGGCCTGCTGCATGTCGGCGTCGCCCGCCAGCGTCGTGGTGGGACGGTGGACGGACCGCAGGCGCTGCTGGAGGCGCTTCTGGCGCTTGAGCCGCAGCAGCACGACCTCGGTGGCCCCCCACAGCAGGGCGCCGACCAGCGCGCACGCCAGCACGAGCGCCGTCATGACAGGCTCTTCCGGATCATCGCCTTCATCGACATGATGCCGAGGCCCAGCATCAGCACCGCGCCGGCCAGGATCTTCTGGCCGAGCGGCTCCGTGAACAGCATGGCGATGTAGGCGCCGTTCATGATCCACAGGCCGACGGCGGCGAAGGGCGGCAGCGCGGCCAGCACGATGGAACTCATCTTCGCCTCCGACGACAGCGCGTGCCCCTTCTGCTTGACCGCCACGCGCTTGCGGATCACGTCGCCGAGGTTCTCCAGCGTCTCGCTCAACCCCCCGCCGGTCTGGCTCTGCAGGGACAGGGCGGTGGCGAAGAAGCGGTACTCCTGCAGCTTGTTGCGCTCGGCCATGGCGCGGAGCGCGTCGTCCAGCGTCATGCCGATGGCCAGCTCCTCCGACAGCCGGGCGAACTCAGGCCCGGTGGGCGCGTCAAGCTCCCGCCCGACGCCGCGGATCGAGTCCGTCACCGGGATGCCCACCCGCACGGCGCGGACGATCATCGACAGCGCGTCGGGGAACTGCTGGAACAGCGCCTCCGACCGGCGGCGGCGGCACCAGTTGAAGAAGGCGCGGCTCAGCATGACCCATCCCAGCGGCAGCGCGAGCCAGGCCGGCCGTCCCATGAGGCCGCTGCCGAGCTTCGCGGCGACCCCGGCGGCGATGAACGCGCCCGCCAGCGCCAGCCACGGGCGCAGCACGTAGTGCTCCTTGAGCGCCGGGTCGAAGCCGAACAGGGCGGCCAGCTTGGGGATCAGCCCTTCCGCCGCCTCGGCGAAGCCGACGCCCGTGGCGGCCGCCGCGTCCACGCTGGCGCGCTGCCGCTGGTGCGGGGCGAGCACGCGGGCGTAGCGCAGGCGCACTTCCTCCTGCCGCGCCTGCATCCGCAGCAGCGCCATGCTGGCCAGGCCCATCAGCATGAGCACCACGACGAGCAGCGACAGCAGCAGGGCAGGGGAGGCGGGCACCGTCACGCCTCCTCCATCGCCGCCGCCCAGGCCCGCTCCAGCCCGAAGTACTGCAGGCGCGACTGGAAGCCCGGACGCGCGCGGCTGACCTTGTAGGTGCCGCGCAGCCGCCCGTCCGGGCCGGTGCCGTTCAGCTCCAACTGGAAGATGTCGTTCATGATGATGACGTCGCCCTCCATGCCGCACACCTCCGACACCTGGGTGACGCGGCGCCCGCCGTCGCGCTGGCGCTCCGCCTGGATGATCATGTGCACGGCGCCTGCGATCTGCGTGCGGATGGCGCGGGACGGCAGGCCCATGGACCCCATCTGCACCATGTTCTCGATGCGGGTCAGCGCGTCGCGGGTGGTGTTGGAGTGGATGGTGGACATGCTGCCGTCATGGCCGGTGTTCATCGCCTGCAGCATGTCGAAGGCCTCGCTGGCGCGCACCTCGCCGATGATCACGCGGTCGGGGCGCATCCGCAGCGCGTTGCGCATCAGGTCGCGCTGGGTGATCTCGCCGCGGCCCTC
>CAXTTB010000599.1:0-2651 GCA_964246905.1 uncultured Acetobacteraceae bacterium
GCGCGGGCGTTGGCCGCCATCTCCTGCACCGCGTCCAGGTCCTCCCGCCGCACCAGGTCCAGCTTGCGGATCGCCTCCTCGACGCGGGCGCGCACCATGCTCTCCGCTTCCTCGCGGATGCCGGCCAGGGCGGAGAACGCGCCGCCGGCCACGCCGGCCAGGTCGTCGAAGAACTTCGGTCGTTCGGTCATGGCGCTCCACCTCCGTCGCACTGCGATACGTGTGCACCGCAATACATGCACATGCCGGGGGGCTATGTCAGCCCGTTCCGGAGGCCTATAAGCCCCGGCGATGATCCTCGTGACCGGCGGCGCCGGCTTCATTGGCTCCAACCTGCACGCGGCCCTGGCCCGGCGCGGCGCCTCCACCGTCGTGGCGGACCGGCTCGGCCATGACGGCAAGTGGCGCAACCTGGCCAGCCATCCGCCCATGGAGGTCATCCCGCCCGAGGCGCTCGACGCCTTCCTGGCGACTCGGCCGCCCATCGAGATGGTGTTCCACCTCGGCGCCATCAGCGAGACGACGGCGACGGACGGCGACCTCGCGTGGGACACCAACGTCTCGCTGTCCTGGCGGCTTTGGCAGTGGTGCGCCGCGAACCGCGCCCGATTCGTCTATGCCTCGTCGGCCAGCACCTACGGCGACGGCGCGACCGGCTTCGACGACGACCCGGCGCTGCTCCGCGGCCTTCGCCCGCTCAACCTGTACGGCTGGACCAAGCACGCCTTCGACCTGCGCGTGGCGGCGGCGCTGGCGGCGGGGGAGGCCGCGCCGCCGCAATGGGCCGGGCTGAAGTTCTTCAACGTGTACGGCCCGAACGAGTACCACAAAGGCCGGATGGTCTCGGTCGTGAAGGTGAAGCACGACGAGGTGTCCGCCGGGCAGCCCGCCCGCCTGTTCCGCTCGGACCGGGCCGGGCTGGCGGACGGGGCGCAGCGGCGGGACTTCATCTGGGTGGGCGACGTGGTGGATGTGATGCTGTGGCTGCTGGACCGTCCGGCGGTGAGCGGGCTGTTCAACCTCGGCACCGGGACGGCGCGCAGCTACCTGGACCTCGCCCATGCGGTATGCGACGCGGCGGGGCGGCCGCGGGCCGTCGAGTTCATCGACATGCCCCAGGCGCTGCACGGCCAATACCAATCGTTCACGGAGGCCCGCATGGACCGGCTGCGCGCCGCGGGCTATGCGGGCCAATTCACCCCATTGGAGGACGGCGTGCGCCGCTACGTGCAAGAGTACCTCGAGGCGCCGGACCGCCACGCATGATCCCCGTCCTGATGTTCCCCGGCTTCGACCCGGTCATCATCCAGGTCGGGCCGCTCGCCATCCGCTGGTACGCGCTGGCCTATATCGGCAGCCTGGTGCTGGGCTGGCGCATCATGCGCCGCCTGGTGCGGCTGTCGCCGCCGGTGGCGACGGAGGAGCAGACCGACGACTTCCTGACCTGGGCCACGCTCGGCGTCGTGCTCGGCGGGCGGCTCGGCTACGTGCTGTTCTACCAGCCCGTCCACTACCTGCAGAACCCGCTCGGCGCGCTGGCGGTCTGGCAGGGCGGCATGAGCTTCCATGGCGGCGCCTTGGGTGTCGTGGTGGCCCTGGTGCTGTACTGCCGGCGGCATCGCATCCCGCTGCTGGGCTTCGCCGACCGGCTCGCCGTCGTGGTGCCCATCGGGCTGGGGCTGGGCCGGGTCGCCAACTTCATCAACGGCGAGCTGTGGGGCCGGGTCGCGCCGGACTGGCTGCCCTGGGCGATGGTGTTCCCCGCCGCCGGGCCGGAGCCGCGGCATCCGAGCCAGCTCTATCAGGCGTCGATGGAGGGCGCGGTCCTGCTGCTCGTGCTCGCTCTGCTGTGCCGCAGCCCGGCGGTCCGCGCCCGGTTCGGCACGCTCACCGGCGTGTTCCTCGTCGGCTATGGCGTGGCCCGCATCATCGGCGAGTTCTTCCGCCAGCCCGATGCGTTCCTCGGCTTCCTGTTCGCCGGCGCGACGATGGGCCAGTTGCTGTCGCTGCCGATGGTCCTGGCCGGCGCCTGGCTGATCGCCCGTGCCCAGCCCCGGGCGTCCGGGCTGATGCAGCGGGGCTGAGATGGAGCGGCTGGACGCCTTCATGGCGCGCGCCAACGCCGCCTACTACGCGGAGCGCGACCCCTACGCCGACTTCACTACCTCGCCGGAGATCACCCAGGTGTTCGGCGAAGTGCTGGGGCTTTGGGCGGCGGTCACATGGGAGGCGATGGGACGGCCCGACCCCGTGCTGCTCGTGGAGTGCGGACCCGGGCGCGGCACGCTGATGGCCGACGCGCTGCGCGCCATCGGCGGCGTGGCGGCACCGTTCCGGGCGGCGCTGCAGGTGCGCCTGGTCGAGACCTCGCCCCGGCTGCGCGCCCGGCAGGCAGAGCTTGTGCCGGACGCCACGTGGCACGACGCGCTGGCGGACGTGCCGCCGGGGCCGCTGGTCCTGCTGGCCAACGAGTTCCTGGACGCCCTGCCGATCCGCCAGTTCGTCCGCCGCGGCGCCGGCTGGGCCGAGCGGTTCGTGGACGGCGGCGCGTTCGTGGAGCAGCCCGCGGCGCCGCCGGAGCCGGACGCCGCCCATGCCGAGGAGGGGGCCATCATGGAACTGTGCGAGCCGGCCCGCGCCGTGGTCGGAGA
>CAXTTB010000600.1:0-2646 GCA_964246905.1 uncultured Acetobacteraceae bacterium
GGCTGCTGGGCGCATGGACGTCGCAAGCTGTTCGACCTGGCCCAGGTCGCGCGCGCCCCGCACGCCGCCGAGGCCGTGCGCCGGATCGACGCGATCTTCGACGTCGAGCGCAGCATTAACGGCCTGCCCACCGAGCAGCGCCTCGCGATCCGCCAAAAGCACGTGGCGCCGCTGGTTGCCGGCCTTGAGACCTGGATGCGCGGGGCCCGCGGCAAGATGTCGCGCCACGCCGAGGTCGCCAAGGCCATGGACTATATGCTCAAGCGCTGGGACACGTTCAGCCGGTTCCTCGGCGACGGGCGCATCTGCCTGACGAACAATGCCGCCGAGCGCGCGCTGCGCGGTGTGGCCCTTGGCAGAAAGTCGTGGCTGTTCTGTGGATCAGACCGGGGCGGCGACAGGGCGGCGGCCATGTACTCGCTCATCGTCAGCGCCAAGCTGAACGATGTCGACCCGCGCGCCTGGCTCGCCGACGTGCTGCGCCGGATTGCCGGCTATCCCGCGTCACGCCTGCACGAGCTGCTGCCCTGGGCCTGGGCGCGGGAGAAGGAGCGCCGTAGCCTGGCGGCATGACCGCCGCCAGCATTGCCCGCCTGCTTGTCACCCTCGACGACGTCAAGCCTCCGGTGCGGCGCCGGGTCGAGGTGCCGCTCGCAATCCGCCTCGACCGCCTGCACTTGGTGCTGCAGGCCGCCATAGGCTGGACTGATAGCCACCTTTACGAGATCAGGGCCCGGGACGTCGGCTGGGGCCTGCCGGACCCCGACTTCGGCGATGGCCCGCTCGACGCCAAGAAGGCCCGCCTCGTCGACGTGCTCGAAGACGTCGGCACGAAAACGCTCAAGTACCTCTACGACTTCGGCGACGGCTGGGAGCACACGGTCAAGGTCGAGCGCATCGCCGACGCGGTGCCCGGCACGGCCTACCCGGTTCTGATCGACGCCACCGGGCGCTGCCCGCCCGAGGACGTCGGGGGATCGTGGGGCTACGCCGAGTTCCTGGACGCCATCGCCGACCCTGCGCACGAGAACCATGCCGAGATGAAGGAATGGGTCGGCGAGCCATTCGATCCCAAGGCCGTCGACGTCGAGGCACTGGCCGACGATGTCGCGGCACTCGCCAAGGCGTGGGCGCGCAAACCTCCCGCCAGGCGCAAGCAACCTACCTGAACCACGGCCCTCGCCGGACGGATACCGAGCGCGCCGCGATCACGTCGGAGATGGACAGGCTCAATGCCGGCGGAGACTATGGCCGCGCTGCGGCCGAGCTTTATCAGCGGCTGGAGAACCGGCGCGACATCATCGACGCCAATCTCAACACCACGCGCAGCGTCAGTCTTTCAGGCACGGGCTACCAGGAGCCGGGCGATTTGCTGGGCTATCTACAGGCATTGGCGGCGCAAGCGCCCGGCGCTCCGCCCGATGCCTTTGAACGAATGTTGCCAGAGGAGCAACGCCAATACATCAAGGACAACGCGCCTGACTATTTCATAGCCCGCACAGACAAGACGGCGCGGATCTACGGCGAGGCTGCTGGCGGTCTGATTGGCAGGGCGCTCGGCGAGCTTGGGATTGGCATGCTGGGCGTGGCCGGCGGAGCCGCCGGCATAGCCCGGGCGCGAGGGCCAGGCGTCGGGCGCGTTGGCGGTCGCTGGCCGATTAACAGTGGCTATGCGGGACAGGTCTACCCAATCCAAAACCTGTCACCCGGGTTACAGAGGAAATACCCGAACAGCGTTGCCTTCACGCCGCAGGGATACCCGGATTTTTCACCGTATGCGGTGGCGCGGGCACAACCCGGCAATCTGACTGGAAACTATTCCAAAGATGCCGCGCTGGCCAACAAAGAGGTGGGTCTGTCTCGCACTCCTGACGGTTACACCTGGCATCATGTGGAGGACGGCAGAACGTTGCTCCTGGTTCCGCGGGACTTGCATCGCGCATTGGGGCATACTGGCGGCGTTGCAAATATCAAGAGCGGTGGAGTTGGGCAATGAGCGTGCGTATGGAGGCGGCGCAACCGAACCCGCCATCGGAACAGATCAAGCGTGTGGAAGAAGAGTTGGGCGTATCACTGCCGGCCTCTTACATCGAGGCACTTGCCGTCATCAACGGCGCGCGTCCGGAAGCGAACGTTTTAAAGGAAGGCAGGGAGCAGTACAGCGTCGCACGCTTTCTCGAAATTACCAGCCTGCCACAGGAAAAAGAATACGTTGATGAGTTCAACCCATCAAGCCGCGTCCCAGTGGCCTACGACGAATGCGGCAACTGGATCTGCATCGGCACCCAGGGACAGGAAAGCGGGCAGATGTTCTTCTTGGAACACGAGATCGCCGGCAATGACGCCTTTACCAAAATCGCCGACACGCTTGAGGATTTCCTTCGTCGCTTGCAGCCGTTCGACAGCTCGCAGACTGAATCTGCATCCGGTCCCAAGGGAAACTCTTGGATTGATCCAGATTTCCTGAAGTCGCTTGGGCCGAATCCGTAGTTCCTACGCCCGGCTCGAAACCCGCTTGATTTGCTCTCTGCCTGGTGTGCTCCCGCCACGCTGTTCTAGTATGTGACGGAAGCCGACGGGAGTGTCAGCACGCTGACCACCTATCGGTTTGAGGCAGGTCCGTTGACGGCGTGAGCCGTGGTGTGA
>CAXTTB010000601.1:0-2645 GCA_964246905.1 uncultured Acetobacteraceae bacterium
GCAGGATGGCCATCTGCAGCACCTCGTTGCGCTTCTTCTCGCCGCCGCTGAAGCCCACGTTGACGTTGCGTTTCAGCATGTCGTCCGGCATGGCGAGCCGCTTGGACTCGGCGCGCGCCAAACGGAGGAAGCCCACGGCGTCAAGCTCCGCCTCCCCGCGCGCCCGGCGCACCGCGTTCAGCGCGGTGCGGAGGAAGTTGGCGTTGTTGACGCCGGGCAACTCGAGCGGCGCCTGGAAGGCCAGGAACAGCCCGGCCGCCGCGCGCTCCTCCGGCTCCATCGCCAGGAGGTCCGCGGCCCCGAACGTCACGGAGCCGCCCGTGACCTCGTAGCCCTCGTGCCCGGCCAGCACGTAGCCGAGCGTGCTCTTGCCGGACCCGTTCGGCCCCATGATGGCGTGCACCTGCCCGGACGGCAGGTCGAGGCTGATGCCGCGCAGGATCTCCTTCTCTTCGATCCGCGCCTGGAGGTTGTTGACTGACAGCATTATCCGACCGATCCCTCAAGCGAAACAGCGAGCAGCTTCTGCGCCTCCACGGCGAACTCCATCGGCAGCTCCTTCAGCACTTCCTTGCAGAAGCCGTTGACGATCAGGCCCACGGCGTCCTCCTCCGACAGGCCGCGGCTGCGGCAGTAGAACAGTTGGTCCTCGGCGATCTTGGAGGTCGTCGCCTCGTGCTCCACCTTGGCCGTCGGGTTGCGGCTCTCGATGTAGGGCACGGTGTGCGCGCCGCACTGGTCGCCGATCAGCAGGCTGTCGCACTGCGTGTGGTTCCTGGCGCCGCTCGCCTTGGGCAGGATGCGGACGAGGCCGCGGTAGGTGTTGTCCGACCGCCCGGCGCTGATGCCCTTCGACACGATGGTGCTGCGGGTGTTCTTGCCGATGTGGATCATCTTGGTGCCGGTGTCGGCCTGCTGCCGGTTGTTGGTCACGGCGACGGAGTAGAACTCCCCCACGCTGCCATCCCCCTGCAGCACGCAGCTCGGATACTTCCAGGTGATCGCCGAGCCGGTCTCCACCTGCGTCCAGCTCACCTTGCTCCGCGCCCCGCGGCAGGCGGCGCGCTTGGTGACGAAGTTGTAGATGCCGCCGCGCCCATTGGCGTCGCCGGGGTACCAGTTCTGCACCGTGCTGTACTTGATCTGCGCGTCGTCGAACGCGACCAGCTCGACCACCGCGGCATGGAGCTGGTTCTCGTCCCGCATCGGCGCGGTGCAGCCTTCGAGGTAGCTGACGTGCGCGCCGTCATCGGCGATGATCAGCGTCCGCTCGAACTGGCCGCTGTTCTTGGCATTGATGCGGAAGTAGGTGCTCAGCTCCATCGGGCAGCGCACGCCCTTGGGGATGTACACGAAGCTGCCATCGGTGAACACGGCGCTGTTGAGGGCAGCGAAGTAGTTGTCGGACACCGGCACGACGGTGCCGAGGTACTTGCGCACCAGCTCCGGATGCTCGCGCACCGCCTCGCTGATCGGGCAGAAGATCACGCCGGACTTCGCCAGCGTCTCTCGGAAGGTCGTCGCGACGGACACGCTGTCGAACACCGCGTCGATGGCGATGTTCGGGTTGCCGGAACCGATCACGCCCTCCATGCCGGCGCCCTCCACCCCGGCCAGGGCCGCGCGCTCCTTGAGCGGGATGCCGAGCTTCTCGTACATCGCCAGCAACTCGGGGTCCACGTCGTCCAGGCTCTTGGGCGCCGGGCGCTTGGGGGCGGCGTAGTAGTGGATGTCCTGGTAGTCGATCTTCGGATAGCCGACCTTGGCCCAGTTCGGCTCGGCCATCGCCTCCCACGCGGCGAACGCGGCCAGGCGCCATTCCAGCAGCCATTCCGGCTCGTCTTTCTTGGCGGAGATCATGCGGACCGTCTCGGTGGTCAGGCCCTTGGGGGCGATGTCCATCTCGATGTCGGTTTCGAACCCCCACTTGTAGCCGGACTGGGTGAGGGACTGGACGGTGTCGATCGTCTCGGTGGCAGCGGGCATAGGGACCTACTCGACAGAAAGGAGGGAGGGAGCCAAATCTTGCGGCACCGCCTGGGACGGCCCCGCTGCGGCGCGGACCTGGGCGCGCGGGGCGCTGCGGTCCATGTCGGCCAGGGTGATGCGGCCCAACGCCTGCCGCACCGCGTCGTTCACCAGGTCCCAGCGCCCGCGCACGGGGCACAGGCACTCCGCCTCGCAGCCGGCCCCCGACCCTTCCACGCAGGCCGTCAGCGCGATGGGGCCGTCGATGGCCGCCACCACGTCCGTGACCGGAATGGCCGAAAGCGGACGGGCCAGGCGGTAGCCGCCGCGGGCGCCGCGCTGGCTGCTGACCAACCCCGAAGAGGCCAAGGCCTTGAGCACCTTGGCCACCGTCGGCTCGGGCAGGCCGATGCCGGCGGCGATGCCGGGCGAGGTCTGCACCGCCTCGCCATGCGACAGGCGGATCAGCACGACGACGGCGTAATCCGTGAGTTTCGACAACCTGAGCATGATGCAACCTGTAATCGGACCTGGGAAGTCCTGATTGCTTGCAGATGAGCGGCAGGGACCGTTCCGTCAAGGGCCGCGGCAGCCACGCAACGGCTTGTCTCGAAAGCGTTTTAACCCCCGGATCAGCCGTTGACCAGCAGCCCCGAGTACACCACCGGGCCGGTCGG
>CAXTTB010000602.1:0-2636 GCA_964246905.1 uncultured Acetobacteraceae bacterium
CGGTGCGAGCGCGAGCTGCGCGTCCACGGCGGCGAGGGCCTGCTCCACGCGGGCGTGCAGGGCGGCGGCGGACGGCAGGTCCGCGACGTCGGCGGCGAGCCGCAGGAGGCCCAGCCGCTTGGTGCGGAGCCGCAGCCGCAGGCTGTCCCACCAGCCGATGTCGGTGCGCCCGTCCGTGTCGAGGCCGACCCAGGAGGCGAGCACCACCGGCGCCGGGTTCAGCCCGGTCCAGGCCTGCGGGAACGCCGCGCTCGCCGCGTCCAGCAGCGCCCCGCACAGCGCGTCGAGCGCGTCCCGCCCGTGCGAGATGGCGGCGTTGGCGGCGTCGAACTCGTCCTCCAGCGTCGGCCTCGACGGGCGGTGGGAGGGCGGGTAGCCGCCGTGCGGCCCGCCGCTCGCCGCCCCGGCGATGCCGGCATACACCGGGGGCGACAGGGCGAAGGTGGGGTGTGCGGTAAACACGCAGGAGAAGCGCGGACGCTCGATGAGGGCGCGCACCTCGCGGAGCGGCAGCGGGCTGTCCTCCGGGTTAGGCCGCACCAGGCGCTCCGCCAGTTGGACGAGCGCCACCTGGGACGCGGCCAGCTCGGCGCCGCCCACGTATTCCGACAGCCGCTGCGCCCGCTCCCCGGCAGCCGCGTCCCGCAGGAAGGCGACAATGCCGGCGACCTGCGCCTCGTCCAGCCGGCCCTCGTCCAAGCGTCGGCTGATCGCCAGCGCCGCGGTGAGCACCGGGTTGCCGAACGGGTCCTGCGCCGCCCGGGCGCGGGTTTCGCGGATGAGGCGCAGCAGGGCTTCGGCGCCGCGCCCAGGATCGCGTTCCACGTCGCGTTCCACGTCGCTGCCCGGGCGCGGGTCCGCCGGGGCGGGCGGTGCGTGGGCCTGCAAGGCGGTTTCCGATGGCTGCACGGCTGCTGTCCTTTCCGTTGGTCCGGCACGATGCGCGCGTGCCGTGCTGCACTGCAAGATGCAGGCCAGCAAGATGCAGGCCACGCACTGGCCAGCCGCGCGGCAAACCCGAAACGCATTGACCCCCGGTCCGCATTGTGACCAAACACCGTCCAATTATGGATGCAACCCTCGCCGGCCCCCGCGTCCGCAAGCCGCGCGGCCAGGGCGCCACGCGCCGGGCCGAGATCCTGCTCGCGGCCCAGCGCCTGTTCCTGGAGGAAGGGTTCGAGCATACCACCATGCGCCGCCTCGCGGACGCCGTGGGCGTGTCGGCGACCGCGCTGTACGTCTATTTCGCCGACAAGGACGCGATCCTGCAGGCCATCGCGGAGGCGACGTTCGCCGAGATGCTGGCCACGCTGGAGGCCAGCCAGGACCCGGCGGCGACGCCGTTCCAGCGGTTCCGCGCCGGGCTGCACGCCTACGTGGCGTTCGGGCGCGCCCGGCCCGACGCCTACCGGCTGACCTTCCTGGCCAAGATGCTGTCGCCGGCCGCGCCTGGCCGGCGCATGATGGACGGCACCGACTTCGACGCCGCCGACCGCTCCTTCGCCATCCTGGAGCGCGGGGTGGCGGAGCTGATGCAGGCCGGGCAGTTCCGCCCGGGCAACCCGTTGTTGGTGGCGGAGGCGCTGTGGGCCAGCCTGCACGGCGTCACCGCCCTGCTGATCGACCTGTCGGCCCACGTCGAGTCCCCGCCGGAGCTGCTGATCGAGACCGTGCTGGACACGGCGGTGCGGGGCCTTTCGGCCCAGTAAGCCATCCTGTTGAATTACCATTGTTAACCTAACGGCGGTAATCTAGAGTCTGCGTCGGACCTCCTTGGGACGACGCCGATGCGAACCGCCGCCCTGCTTGCCTGCCTCGCGCTCCTGGCCTGCGACAAGCCGGCCCCCACGCAGGCGGAGGCGCCGCCGCGCCCGGTGCGGGTCCAGGCCGTGGCCTTCACGGAGCCGCGGGAAACCCTGACCTATTCCGGCACGGTGCAGGCCCGGCGCCAGGCGGACCTCGCGTTCCGGGTCGGCGGCAAGATCGTCGCCCGCCCCGTGGACCTGGGCGTCCGGGTCCACGCCGGCGACGTGCTGGCCCGGCTCGACCCCGCGGACCTCGCGCTGTCGGCGGAGGCCGCGCAGAACGCCATGGCCGCCGCCGCCGCCGACGCGACGAACGCCCGGCTGGAGTTCCAGCGCTACGAGAACCTGGGCCGCTCCTCGCCCTCCTTCCTGGCGTCGGAGCGCGAGAAGCGCGTCGCGGCCAACATGATGGCCAACGCCCGCCTGGCGCAGGCGCAGCGCCAATACGCGCTGGCACTGTCGCAGCAGAACTACGGCACCCTGTCCGCCGACGCGGACGGCGTCGTGGTGGGCCTGCCGGTCGAGATCGGCCAGGTGGTGTCGCCCGGCCAGACCGTGATGACCGTGGCGCAGACCGCGGAGACCGAGGTGCTGGTCGATCTGCCGGAGAACCGCCTGCCCGAGATGCGCGCCGCCGACGAGATCGCGGTCGTGCCGTGGTCGGACCCGTCTCATTCCCTCACCGGGCATGTGCGGGAGGTTGCGGCGCGGGCCGACCCGGCCAGCCGCACCTTCGCCGTCCGCATCGCGGTGCAGGCGCCCGGCGGGCAGTTGGCGCTGGGCGGCACCGCGACGGTGCGGCTCACCGGGCGCGGCGCCGGGCGCCTGCAC
>CAXTTB010000603.1:0-2627 GCA_964246905.1 uncultured Acetobacteraceae bacterium
CCACGGGACCCGGCCCGGCGCGCCCCGACCTCGCGCGTCCCGACCTCCTGCAGGCCGACGCCGCCCGCATCGACGCCGAGCTGTACGGCTTCGACAGCGGCACCGACCCCTTCGTCGCCGCCGTTCGCGCCACGCGGATGCCCATGGTCATCACCAACCCGCGCCTGCCCGACAACCCCGTCGTCTTCGCCAACAACGCCTTCTGCCGCCTGTCCGGCTACCCCCGCGAGGAGATCCTCGGGCGCAACTGCCGCTTCCTGCAAGGCCCGGACACCGACCCCGACAGCACCCGCCGCATCCGCGCCGCCGTGCAGAATGCCGAAGCCATCGAGATCGACATCCGCAACCGCCGCAAGGACGGGGAGCCGTTCTGGAACCGCCTGCTGCTCGCCCCCGTGCGCGACGCGGCCGGCGACCTCGCCTACTTCTTCGCGAGCCAGGTGGACGTGACCCTGGAGCGCGAGCGCCTCGCCGGCCTCGAGACCCAGAACGCCGCGCTGCTCGCCGAGCTGAGCGACCGCTTGCGCGCCCAGCAGGCCAGCGAGGCCCGGATGCGCTTCGCGACCGAAGCCGGGCGCCTCGGCATCTGGGAGCGCAACCTCCGCACGGACGCCCTCGCCACCTCCCGCATGGTGCGCGAGCACTTCGGCCGGGACCCCGACGCCCCCTTCCCCTACCCGGCGCTGCTCGACGCCATCCACCCCGCCGACCGCGCCCGGGTGGAGGACGCCGCCGCCCGCAGCGTCGAGACCGGCGAGGACTACGCCGTCGAGCACCGCGTCCGCCGCCCCCATGGCCGCATCGGCTGGGTGGAGCTGCGCGCCCAGGTCGTCCGCGGCGCGGACAGCAGGCCGCTCGCCATGGCCGGCACCTCGCTCGACATCACCGGGCGCCGCCAGGCGGAGGCCCGCACCCGGGCGCTCGTCGATCTCGACGACCGCTTCCGCGCCTTGGACGACCCGGCGGAACTCGCCTTCGCCGCGATGGAGGTGCTCGGCCAGACGCTGGAAGCCAGCCGCGCCGGCTACAGCGCCATCGACGCGGCGGCCGAGACCGTCGCCATCGAGCGCGACTGGGCCGCGCCGGGCATCCAGCACCTCACCGGCGTGCTGCGCTTCCGCGACTTCGGCTCCTTCATCGAGGACCTCAAGCGCGGCGACACCGTGGTGGTGGACGACGCCGAGCAGGACCCGCGCACGGCCGCCTCCTTCGAGGCGTTCAAGGCCGTCGGCATCCGCGCCATCATCAACGTGCCGGTGATGGAGCAGCGGGGCCTGGTCGCCCTGCTCTACCTCAACACCGAAAGCGCCCGCGCCTGGCTGCCGGAGGAGCTGGGCTTCGTGCGCGAGGTCGCCCACCGCACCCGCATGGCGGTCGAGCGCCGCCGCGCGGAGCACGACCTCAAGGCCCTCGCCGCCACCCTCGAGACCCAGGTCGCCGCCCGCACCACCGAGCTGATGCAGAGCGAGGCGGCGCTCCGCCAGTCGCAGAAGATGGAGGCGGTGGGCCAGCTCACCGGCGGCCTCGCCCACGACTTCAACAACCTGCTGACCGGCATCGCCGGCTCCCTCGAACTGCTCAAGACCCGGGTGGAGAAGGGGCGGCTCAACGACCTCGACCGCTTCATCACCGCCGCGCAAGGCTCCGCCAGCCGCGCCGCCGCCCTCACCCACCGCCTGCTCGCCTTCTCCCGCCGCCAGACGCTGGAGCCGCGCGCCACCGACGTGAACCGCCTGGTCGCCGGCATGGAGGACCTGCTGCGCCGCACCGCCGGCCCGGCCATCGCCGTCGAGGTCGCCGGCGACCCCGGCCTGTGGAGCACCCTCGTGGACCCGAGCCAGCTCGAGAACGCGCTGCTCAACCTGTGCATCAACGCCCGCGACGCCATGCCGGACGGCGGGCGCCTCGCCATCGAGACCAGCAACGGCTGGCTCGGCGAGCGCGACGCCCGCGCCCGCGGCCTGCCGCCCGGCGGCTACGTCACCCTCTGCGTCACCGACACCGGCACCGGCATGACCCCGGAGGTCGCCGCCAAGGCCTTCGACCCGTTCTTCACCACGAAGCCCATCGGCCAGGGCACCGGCCTCGGCCTGTCCATGATCTACGGCTTCGTGCAGCAGTCCGGCGGCCAGGTCCGCATCCACTCGGCGCCGGGCCAGGGCACGTCGGTGCGCCTCTACCTCCCCCGCCACGAGGGCCGCCCGGAGGACGCGGAGGCCCCCCCGGACCTCGCCCAGGCTCCCCGCGCGCAGCAGGGCGAGACCGTGCTGGTGGTGGACGACGAGGCCACCGTGCGGATGCTGGTGACGGAGGTGCTGACGGAGCTGGGCTACCAGGCGCTGGAGGCGGAGGACGGCGCCGCCGGGCTGCGCATCCTGCGCTCCGGCGCGCGCATCGACCTCATCGTCACCGACGTGGGCCTGCCCGGCGGCATGAACGGCCGCCAGGTCGCCGACGCCGCCCGGGCGCTGCGCCCCGGCCTCAAGGTGCTGTTCATCACCGGCTACGCCGAGACCGCCGTGCTCAGCCACGGCCACCTGGAGCCGGGGATGCACGTGCTGACCAAGCCCTTCGCCCTGGAGGCGCTGGCCGCCCGCGTCAAGGACCTGCTCAGCCGGGGGGCGTAG
>CAXTTB010000604.1:0-2626 GCA_964246905.1 uncultured Acetobacteraceae bacterium
GAGCCGGCGCGGGCGCCACGGCAAATGCGGCCGGGCAGGCGGCGGACAACGCGCAGGTCGAGGCGCGCAACCAGCGCGGACGCGAGGGCCGGCTTATCTTGGCCGTGCGGACGACCACGCCGGAGCAGGTCAGCCAGGTGACTGGCCTGATGCAGCAGGCGGGCGCTTCCAAGACCAACGCTGTGACCCGCGCCGATCAGGCATTCACCGCGGGCGTCAGCTCTGCAGGATGGACCGGGAGTTAGCCCTGATCCGACCTGCCAAAACCAGCAGGCTGCTCAAAGGGTCGGGCCACCCGTCGCCGGGCAGCCCGCTGGCAATGATGTACGGTCTAGGCCAGCTTGAGGTTGGTGGCGGCGGCCTTGCCCCGTTCCATCGCGACCTCGTAGCTGACCTTCTGGCCGTCATTCAGCCCGTTCAGGCCGGCCGCCTGGACAGCGGTGATGTGGACGAACACGTCCTTGCTGCCGTCCTGCGGCATGATGAAGCCGAAGCCCTTGGTGGCATTGAACCACTTGACGGTGCCGATAGCCATTCGTGTCTCACTCCTGGGACGCACGGCCGGCCGTGCGGTGGTTGGGTCGATGGAGCTGACGCCAAGCGGCGCCATTCCGTTGGAACAGCCGTTGACTACGCGAGCTTGAGGTTGGAGGCGGCGGCCTTGCCACGCTCCATCACCACTTCGTAGCTGACGTTCTGGCCTTCATCCAGTCCGCGCAGGCCAGCCGCCTGGACGGCGGTGATGTGGACGAACACGTCCTTGCCGCCGTCCTGCGGCATGATGAAGCCAAAGCCCTTGGTGGTGTTGAACCACTTCACTGTGCCGGTCGCCATAACTGCGTCACTCTCCGTCTTTGCTGCGTGCAACAGCGCAAGCAGCGAGACAATCGGGCCTTTAGACGGCTTGTGGGCACCCGAGGATAGCGGAGGCGCAGCAAGGCTAGTCAAAAACACGACTGATTTTGTTATGGGCGCAGAAAGCGCTTGGCAAGTCAATTGAAACGAGATGACGCTTCGGGCCGTGCTTGCGGCGCGGCCAGGCGAGAGTCGCCTGTCGATCCGGCTTCTCCGGCGCTTGCTTGACGAAAAGGGCGGACCTTGCGGCCCGCCCCTTCCTTCGCTGGCACTGTGCTGGCGGGGCTTAGAAGTCCATGTCGCCCATGCCGCCCATGCCGCCCATGCCGCCGCCGCCGGGCATCCCGCCGCCGGCCGGCTTCTTCTCCGGGCGCTCGGCGATCATCGCCTCCGTGGTGATCAGCAGGCTGGCGACCGAGGCCGCGTCCTGCAGCGCCGTGCGCACGACCTTCGTCGGGTCGATGATGCCGGCGGAGACCATGTCCTTGAACTCGGCGCTCTGCGCGTCGAAGCCGAAGTTGTAGTCGCCGTTCTCCAGCACCTTGCCGGCGATCACCGCGCCGTCCTCCCCGGCGTTCTCGGCGATCTGCCGCAAGGGCGTCTGCACCGCCTTGCGGACGATCTCGATGCCGAAGCGCTGGTCCTCGTTCTCGAACTTGAGCTGGGCGAGGATCAGGCTGGCACGGGCAAGCGCCACGCCGCCGCCGGGCACGATGCCCTCTTCCACGGCCGCGCGGGTCGCGTGCAGCGCGTCGTCCACCCGGTCCTTGCGCTCCTTCACCTCGACCTCGGTGCTGCCGCCGACGCGGATGACGGCCACGCCGCCGGCGAGCTTGGCCAGGCGCTCCTGCAGCTTCTCGCGGTCGTAGTCGCTCGTGGTCTCCTCGACCTGCGCGCGGATCTGGTTGCAGCGGCCCTTGATGTCGTCCGCCGAACCGGCACCCTCCACCACGGTCGTGTTCTCCTTCTCGATCAGCACGCGCTTGGCGCGGCCGAGCATCTGGAGCGTCACGTTCTCGAGCTTGATGCCGAGGTCCTCGGAGATCACCTGCCCGCCCGTGAGGATCGCGATGTCCTCCAGCATGGCCTTGCGCCGGTCGCCGAAGCCCGGCGCCTTGACGGCGGCGACCTTCAAGCCGCCGCGCAGCTTGTTGACCACGAGCGTCGCCAGCGCCTCGCCCTCGATGTCCTCGGCGATGATCAGCAGCGGACGGCCCGACTGCACCACCGTCTCCAAGAGCGGCAGCATGGTCTGCAGGCCCGACAGCTTCTTCTCGTGGATCAGGATGTACGGCTGGTCCAGCTCGGCGACCATCTTCTCCGCGTTGGTGATGAAATACGGGGAGATGTAGCCGCGGTCGAACTGCATGCCCTCGACCACGTCGAGTTCCGTCTGGATGCCCTTGGCCTCCTCGACGGTGATGACGCCCTCGTTGCCGACCTTCTGCATGGCCTCCGAGATCATCCGGCCGATCTCCGCCTCGCCGTTGGCGGAGATGGTGCCGACCTGCGCCGTCTCGGACTCGGTGGTGATCTTGCGGGTGCGGGTCTGCAGCTCGGCCACGATGGCGGACACGGCGGCATCGACGCCGCGCTTCAGGTCCATCGGGTTCAGCCCGGCGGCCACGCCCTTGGCGCCCTCGCGCACGATGGCCTGGGCCAGCACCGTCGCGGTGGTGGTGCCGTCGCCGGCGATGTCGTTGGTCTTGGTCGCCACCTCGCGCAGCATCTGCGCGCCCATGTTCTCGAACTTGTCGGCCAGCTCGATCTC
>CAXTTB010000605.1:0-2623 GCA_964246905.1 uncultured Acetobacteraceae bacterium
CGGCGCCCGCGACCTTGTGCACCCGCACCGTGCCGGCGATGCCGCGGCGTCCGGTCCCCCCGCCCGAGCCGAGCGCCACGTCGTCGTCCACGACGACCATCGCGACCCGCAACCCCTCCGTGCGCGCGATCTCCGCCGCCAGGCCGAAGTTGAGGCGGTCGCCCGTGTAGTTCTTCACGATCAGCAGCGCGCCCGGCGCGCCGGTCACGGCGCGGACCGCCGCCAGCACGGCATCGACGCTGGGCGAGGTGAACACGTCGCCTGCCACGGCCGCGGTCAGCAGGCCCGGGCCGACATAGCCCGCATGGGCCGGCTCATGCCCCGCGCCGCCGCCGGAGACCAGCGCGACGCCGCTCCGGTCCCAGTCGGCGCGGACCGCCACCGTCTCGCCGTCCAGCAGGGCGACGCCGGGGTTGAGG
This sequence comes from uncultured Acetobacteraceae bacterium, assembly GCA_964246905.1. Taxonomy (GTDB): domain Bacteria; phylum Pseudomonadota; class Alphaproteobacteria; order Acetobacterales; family Acetobacteraceae; genus CAHJXG01. The sequence continues at coordinate 420 of CAXTTB010000605.1, forward strand.
GCGGCCAGGCCGTCCAGCATCTCGGGCACCACGGCGCCGGGGTCGTTGATCAGCTTCTTCATGCGGGCCTCCCCTCAGATATGTCTATCTTATGGGGGCGTGACGCCGGGCTGAACATGTCACGCTGTTCCGCAACGGGGTTCCGCAACGGGCGCCGACGGCCGTTTGGGCATTCAACCCAATTGCGAGTCGATGCTGTCCCGCTGGCGCCTGGCCTTGATCTCGCCCCTTGCGGGCCAGAACGGCGTCCTGCCTTTTGCTTCGGGGAAGAAGCGCCAGCCTACCAGGTGAGGCAAGCTTCTCACCCGGCGTATCTCCCGTGCGCCGATGCTCCGGCCAACCAGCACCTCAAGGCCCCGGACGTCTGATACTAGACGCCCTTTGGGGCGACTGGTATCAGAGTCGTTTTTGGCGCGCGGCCGCCCCACCAACCCCGCGCGCATACCAGCCAGCCCAGAGGGCCGCTGGTATGAGCCGCCCCGGAACAGCGCGACGGCCTCGGCCGCGCTCATGACGCCGTGCTGCCGTCCATAGCGCCCGACCCATACGGGTTCATCGTCGCCGATCCTGAACTGGGCGGCGCAACTGGCTCCGTAACCCCGCCGCCTGAGTTCCCGCGCCCATTGGTGCGTCGAGCTGAAATCAGGGATCACAGGAACGCAGAACACGGCCCGGCGCCCCCCGCCGATGCGCTGCGCCAGGATGCCGGACCGCCGTATGGCCTTCGCGTTCCTTTGATCGGCGATGTGGACGAAAGATGCCATGATCCCCGGTCAAACGCCGCTCCGCACCGGGCGCCCGGCGGTGCCGGGGGCCTGACCGAATGTCCGGTCAGGCCGCGGCCATGGACGGCGCCATCGACAAGGCCGCAACCAGCTCCGCTCTCACGGCCTCCGCCCGCTCGTTCGACACCTGGCAGGTCCCCGCGGCCTCATGGCCGCCGCCGCCATAGCCCAGGCAGACCGCGCCGACGTTGACGGGCGAGCTGCGGTCGAGGATCGACTTGCCGATGGCGAAGACGGTGTTCTGCTTCCTCACGCCCCACATGACATGGGCCGAGATGTCGCATTCGGGGAACAAGGCGTAGATCAGGAAGCGGTTGCCGGCGTAGATCACCTCCTCCTCGCGGAGGTCGATGAGCGCGAGCTTGCCGTGAACCGCGGTGCAGCGGCGGACCTGTGCGGCGAACAGGTCGTGTTGGGCGGCGTAGAGCTGGGTGCGCTCCTGCACGTCCGGCAGCGCCAGCACCTCCTCGATGGCATGGCCGCGGCACTGCTCGATCAGGTGCATCATGAGGTCGTAGTTGGACATCCGGAAATCGCGGAACCGGCCCAGCCCGGTCCGGGAATCCATGAGGAAGCTGAGCAGCACCCAGCCTTGGGGATCGAGGATCTCGTCGCGGGTGAACTGCGCCGAATCCGCCTGATCGACAGCATCCATCAGTTCGGAGGTGATGCGCGGAAAGGCCTTGGCGCCGCCGTAGTAGTTATAGACGACGCGGGCCGCGGAGGGGGCGCCAGGGTCGATGACGTGGTTGGGATAGACCCGGTCGCCCTTCCGCGACACCTCGCTGGCATGGTGGTCGAAGGAAAGGTGGGCGCCTTCGACGTAAGGGAGGTTGGTCACGATGTCGCGTGCGGTGATCGGCACGGCGCCGTCCTGCATGTCCTTGGGGTGAACGAATTTGATGTCGTCGATGAGGTCAAGCTCGCGCAGCAACATGCCGCAGACGAGGCCGTCAAAGTCGCTGCGGGTGACGAGACGGTGCTTCTGATCAGCCATGATGGATCGCCTCTCCGGTTAGTCCCGGTTGAATAGCACGAATAGACTATCAAGAATCAAGATCGCGACGCGGGGCGGGCGCACAGGCAGGCGCAACGCCCCGTGCCGCCCGGGACGTTACGGCTGCGGACTTTGAACGGTTCCCACTGGGCGCCATGGCAGCGCAACCGGGCACCTCATGACGGCGGCGAGTAACGGTCGGCGGCCGGCGCAGGCCGGCGTCAAAGCCCGATTTGCCTCCACGCCGCACCCGCGCCGCTGGACGCCACCGCCGCGGCGATGAACCGCATCCCCCGCACCCCCGCCTCGATCCCCGGCACCAGCAGGCTGGCCGGGTCGGGCGCCCGGCCCTCCGCCCGCGCCGACACCTGCTCGGCGAAGTCGCGGTACAACTGCGCGAACGCCTCCAGATACCCTTCGGG
>CAXTTB010000606.1:0-650 GCA_964246905.1 uncultured Acetobacteraceae bacterium
ACATGACCGTGTACCTGGCGGGCCAGGTCGCCGACGACCCGGCGGGCGACGCGGAGCGGCAGACGGCGGACATCCTGCGCCAGATCGACGCGCTGCTGAACGAGGCCGGGACGGACAAGACCTACCTGCTGTCCATGCAGATCTTCCTCGCCGACATGGCGGACTTCCCGGCGGTGAACCGGGCCTGGGACGCCTGGCTCGACCCGCGGCACAAGCCGGCGCGCGCCACGGTCGAGGCCCGCCTCGCCGACCCGGCCTGGCGGGTGGAGATCACCGGCACCGCGGCGCTCCCCCCGATCCTGCCGCGCCCGGCGCAGCCGGCGGAGAGCCAGTTCGCCTGACGGTCCGGGGACCGGGGAGCGCGAAGGCCCGCCGCGTCAATTGCGTCAATTGATGCGCGACTTGATGCGCGAATTGACGCACCCGGGGCCGCGCCGCGCCGCGCGTCAATCGGCGCGTCAATTCGCGCGTCAATTCGTCCGTGGGCAAAGCACCGTCTGTCCTGCATTCTCAACGGGTTGATGCAACCCAGCGCATCAAGTCGCGCGTCAATTCCGGCCTGTCCACGGCAATCGCCAAACCCCAACGTGCCCCCGGCTGGGAGCCGGTGCGTCAAAAAAAAACACAAAAAGGGGGGGGGGTATAGAACC
>CAXTTB010000606.1:660-2612 GCA_964246905.1 uncultured Acetobacteraceae bacterium
CGTCTGGGGGCGAAATGCCCTCTATCCCGTGTTATCAACGGGTTAGGTCGATCCGGCGCATCAAGTCGCGCGTCAATTCCGGCGTGTTTGCGGCAATTCCGGCCCCCCAACGCGCCCCCGGCTGGAAGCCGGTGCGTCAAATCCCCCTTCAAGGGGGGGAATTGACGCACCGTGCGACCCGGGGCGGCGGCACGTTGACCCGGCGAATTGACGCAGCCGGGCCAAACGCCGCCATCGCCGTTTCCCATGGGAAAAAGCGGGGTTCAGCGTGAGGACCGAAGCGCCGCGTGGCCACGCGGGGTTCGGACCTGGCCAGTGTATCCCTTTCGTTCTCGTTGCACCAGCGTTTTGTCCTCGTGGCCCGGTCCGTCCCGCCTGGACTCCCGGCGCCTGGATCGTGCACGCTGGCTCCCAAGGCCTGGGTTCGTTGGAGTTGCCGCAACAACAACAGTCGGAGGAACACCCCATGACGGTCGCCGAACGCCTGTCTGGCTGGAACCATTGGTATGACGGGCTGCCGCAGGAGTGGCGGTTCCAGGTCATCCTCTGGCCGCTCATCGCGCTGGGCGCCGTCAACATGCTGCTCAGCCTGTCGATGGGGTTCCCGTTCGGCCTCTTGGTGCTGCTCGGCGTGCTGCTCGTGGCGGCGGTGCGCGTGCCCTTCATCCTCGGCTGGGTCGCGCCGGCCCAGGCGCTCCCGTCCGGCGAGCCTGGTGCGCCGCGGCTGGCCATCGGCGGCGCCGGCGCGGACTGGATCGCCGGGCTGAACGAGCGGTACGAGGCGGTGCCGGAAAGTCGCCGCTTCTGGATCTTCCCGGCCATCCTGCTGGCCGCCGGGGCGATCAACATGCAGTTGACGATCAACCAGGGCTGGCCGTTCGGCCTGCTGTTCCTCCTCGCGCTGCTCGCGATCAGCGCGGTGCGGGCGCCGTACGTGCATGGACTGATTAGGGGACCATCGACGGAGGGCGGCCCGGCGCCTGCCTTGCCGTCGTACAACGCGCGGATCGCCGACGGGCGGTCCCCGGCGCCCGAAACGGCCCGGCTGCACGATCCGGACGCCGCGCACGCCCCGGCGCCCCCGCATGATGCGGGCCGGGAGGCGGAGTGAGCGGCTGATTACCTCGGGGTCGGCACCGTGGTGATGACGCCGCGCGGGCCGATCAGCGTGCTCGTGCCGTTGCCGTTGTTCATGAGCTGTCCCCCGCCTCGCACGGAGGAGGTCGTCTGGTAGCTGCCGGTGCCGCCGGTCGTGGTGACGGGGCCATTCGTGGTGAAGACGGTCTGGCCGGCGCCGCGCGGCGAGCCTGCGCCGACGAAGCCGCCGTTGAAGCCGCCGTTGCCGCCCCCAGCAGCCAGGGCCGCCCCGGACGGGACCGCGGCCACCGCCAGGACGGCGAGGGCATACTTGGCGCGGGCAGGAATGGTGGGCATGGCCGGTCTCCGTGTCGCAGGCGGCATCGGTGCCGCCAGCCCCGCATAAGGCGACGCGCGGCCCGCCGCACCAATGCGGCGTCCGCACCGCCACATGCCGGCGCGGCATAGGGCCGCCGCGGGGCTTGACCCCGGCGCCGCCCCGGCCTGTGCTGGCGCCATGACGCACGAGGATCACGTCGGACGCACCGAGACGCGCACGGACACCATCGGCCCGCATCTGCTGCACGGCCTTGCGGCGACGCTCGGGGTGCCGGTGCCGGAGCGGCTGCCGCCGTTGTGGCACTGGACGCTGTTCCAGGACTGGGTGACGCCGGACCGGCTCGGCCCGGACGGGCACCCGCGGCGGGGCGGGTTCCTGCCGCCGGTGCACGACCTGCCGCGGCGGATGTGGGCCGGGGGACGGGTACGGTTTCTCGGCCCGCTCCATGCGGGGGAGGCGGTGCGGCGGCGCAGCACGGTCCTGTCGGTCAAGGAGAAGCTGGGCGGCCGCGGGCGGCTGGTGTTCGTGACCGTCG
>CAXTTB010000607.1:0-2602 GCA_964246905.1 uncultured Acetobacteraceae bacterium
CCGCCCCAGCCCCGCCCCCCCAGGACCTGCACCCGAGGACGCCGACCGGCCTCAAGCGCCTGATGGAGGTGGTCGCCGGCGGAGGTGGGCTGCTTTCCATGCTGCTCGCGGCCCATCCCAAGCTGCGCATCGACCTGCGCCGGCCCGACATGGAGCAAGTCGGCTACCGCACCTCGGTGTTTGAATATGACGGGGTCGCCGGCCACCAGCGCGACTACATGGCCTGGCTTCTCGCCGCCTGTGCCGAGGACGGGGTCAAGGTGGCCGACGTCATCGATGACGACGCCCTCGATCTGCTGGCTGGCAAACTGCGCACGCCGTTGCAGATCGAGATGCACCTGGAGTTGGCCTTTGAGGCGGCGTTCCGCGCCGGGGCGAAGCCGGTGCCGGTCGAGATCGTGGACGGTGTGCTCAGCCGCGCCATCGACGACCTGGAGCCGCGCCTCATCCGCAACGGCTACGACGCCGCGACCCTTGCGCGCGAGTTCGGCGCCTCGGCTCAAACCTCCGGTTTCGCCGTGCCCGCCGAGATCCGGACCTTTCTGGCCGGCACGCTGGGAGCGGACCGGACCCGCGAACTCACAGACCAGATGCGCGCCGCCGGCGTGCCGTTGTGACTGTCAGGCCATCTATCGGCGGTGCCAAACGTGAGCACGGCCTGCCAATTGCCAGCACGCCGCATCGATTGCGAGCAGGCGGGCAGAAAGCGCCACCGCCAGCGCAGTGGCATTGTCAGGCAGTGCGTGAGAACGGTCGCTGACGAGGGCGGGCCGCTACAGTCATGAAAGGCCGATCGCGCACGGCCAGCTACCAGCCGCGCGCGATCTGGAAGCAGTCAGCGTGCGGCCGGCTGCGGCTGCCATTCCACATCCCAGCCAGCTTCCGAGAAGAAGGCGTGGAGGTCGTCGCGTCGTTCGACCCAGGAGTCGAACACCTCGGGCGCCGAGAAGATGTCCGGTGCTGAAGACTGAAAGATCAGGAACCCGCCAGTCCGCTCTTGGTCGGCGCGCACCAGCACGAACTGTCCAACGTCGGGGCCTGTGGTGACGCGGCCAACTCGCTCCAATGGGGTCGTCATCATGGGCTCACCGAGACATGGTTGTTGACGGTTGGGCGAAGGCTGGTCGGTGTGGCGTAAGTCTCGAAGTGGACATGCGATACACCGGGCGCGTGTGCGCCCGCCAAAGAGTTGCTGTCAATGCGGAACTGCCGGAGGCCATCGGCACTGCGGAACACCCCGCTTCCAGGTTTGCCGATCTCACGGTAGCCTGCACCGAGAAAGGCGAGGCCGGCGTCGAGTGCCTCGGCTTGGCTCAGCGTATGCGCGCTGGTGAAATTGCCGGTCCTCTGGGCTGTTTCCTGTAACACCTTGGCAATGGTGCCGCCCGCTGCCTTGCGTCGCCGGGCCAGGTGTTCCGCCAGGTCGTCTTGCCGATCATCGCGCCCGGCGTCGTCGGCATCGCGCTGTTCGGCTTCAGCCTGTCCTATGACGAGTTCGCCCGCACCTCGTCGCACCTGGCTCGCCGTTCGACGTCAAGGCGCTGCTCGGGGCCGCGCCGCCCCGGCTCAAGTCGGCTCCCGTGCCGTTGGCATCCGCGCTGTCGGTGGCTGGATCGTCACCTCGCAACGCCGCCATCACCGCGGCCCCCACCGCCTGGGCCACCTCCTCACCCATACCTGCCGCCACAGGCGCCAGGAAGGGGCGGGCCGGCATGTGCGCCGTGCCCAGCTCCTGCGGCACTGCGGCCGGGTCGCTGCTTCCAACAACCGCTTGCAGCCCGTCCGCCTGCGCCCCCACACTGTCCCGCAACGCGCCGCTCTGGAGCCAAGGCTCGTCATGCCCGGCGCCTGGCGCCTCCGACAAGCCGTCCCGCACTCTGGCCGCCATGCGTTGCGCTTGCTCGTCCAGGGCTCGCGCCATCACCTCCTCAGGGCGTAGGCGTTCGAGACGTTCGCGAAGCTCATTCAGTCCTGAAACTTTCAAACCCATCTGCCGCTCGCCTCCTCATCGACAAGCGTTCTCCATTTGTTTAAAACGACGCGCAAGCGGAAAGGAATCGCTGAGTGGACGGCTTGCACCTGCCAGCACCTACGTACGCTGACTGGAAGTGAGTCGCTCAGAAACCAGGGTTTGTGCGAACGCCCCAGTGGCGCCAAACGTGAGCACGACCCCTCGATTGCGAGCACGCCGTTCCGATTGCGAGCACGCGGGCAGAAAGCGTGTGCCTCAGCGCGCGGCCATTGTCAGACAATGTGAGCCAGAACCGGCGATGATGGCGAGCACAGCCGCCGATGAGTGCGAGCGGATACACATACATGCAGGCCCCGCAGTCTGCTAACCTCAAACCAAAACCACGACAGAACCGCCCCAGCACCGGAGCCTCCCATGAAAGTCACCGTCGAGATCGACTGCACCCCGGACGAGGCCCGCCAGTTCCTCGGCCTGCCCGACCTGAAGCCCATGCAGGCCGCGCTCATGGCGCGGATGGAGGCGCAGATGGCCGAGGCCGCCGACCGCTTCTCGCCGGACGCCATGCTGCGCTCCTGGATGTCCCTGGTGCCGCAGACGCCGGACCAGTTGAAGGACGTGTTCGGCCAGTTA
>CAXTTB010000608.1:0-2333 GCA_964246905.1 uncultured Acetobacteraceae bacterium
CGATCCGGGGTTTGGGGCCTCCGGCCCCAACGGGTCCAGGGCAGCGCCCTGGCCTCCCCTCACATGTCCGCAATACTGTCAGAAGCCCTCCCGCACCACGTCCCGTGCGAAGTAGCTGAGGATCAGGTCCGCCCCGGCCCGCTTGAAGGCGCCGAGCGTCTCGCGCACCACCCGCTGCTCGTCCAGCGCCCCAGCCTGCGCCGCGAACTTGATCATCGCGTACTCGCCGCTGACCTGGTACACCGCCAGCGGCAGCAGGGAGCGCGCCCGGATGCCGGCCAGCACGTCGAGGTAGGCGAGGCCGGGCTTGACCATCAGCATGTCGGCACCCTCCGCCTCGTCCTCCAGGCTTTCGCGCAGGGCTTCCCGGGCGTTCATCGGGTCCATCTGGTAGGTCTTGCGGTCGCCGCGCAGGTCGCAGCCCGACGCCGAGCGGAACGGGCCGTAGAAGGCGGAGGCGAACTTGGTCGAGTACGCCATCACCGGCACGCCGCTGTGCCCGGCTTGGTCCAGCGCCCGGCGGATCGTGCCGATCTGCCCGTCCATCATCCCGGACGGCGCGATCACGTCGGCGCCCGCGTCGGCGGCCACGACGACCTGGCGCGACATGTTCTCCAGCGTCGCGTCGTTCAGCAGGCGCGTCCCGCCCCCTGCGTGGTCGATCACGCCGCAATGGCCGTGGTCGGTGTACTCGCAGAAGCAGTTGTCGGTCATCACCACCAGCTCCGGCGCGGCGTCCTTGGCGATGCGGGTCATGCGGGCCATCAGGCCGTCCTCCCGCATCGTGTCGCTGCCGATGCCGTCCTTGTGATGGCTGATGCCGAACAGCATCACCGCGCGTACGCCGTCGCGGGCGATGGCCTCGATCTCGCGCGCCAGCCTCGCCTCCGGGATGCGGGACACGCCGGGCATCTCGGCGATGGGCACCGGCTGGTCGATGTGCTCCTCGACAAACAGGGGCAGGATCAGGTCGGAGGCGGTGACGGCAGTCTCGCGCACCAGGTCACGGAGCGCGCCCGTCCGGCGCAGGCGGCTGAGGCGGGTGGTGGGAAACATCGGTCCTCACGGCGTCACGCCGCGGGACAGCCCCGGGCGTTGCCGGCAGACTGCTCCGCCCAGACGCCGATGGCTAGGTCACTCGGGATCAGGGCCGGCGATGCCGCCCGGGGTTTCGCCGCGCTTCTTCTGGCTGCCGCGGTTGCGGGCGAACAAATAAAGGGCGACGCCCAGCACCGCGATCAAGGTGACGAATGAAAGGAGGACGGGAAGCGAGAACTCGTGATCCATCGTAAAGCCTTTCGTAAAACGCCGGTGGCTTTCGTAAAATGCCGGTGAACAGTTGCAAGCGGATGCCGAAGGATCGGTTGCATCCCGCCCGGCCCATCGCGCAGGTTTGAGCGCCGCGCCGCGACCTGCTACCGTCGCCGCCATGCAGCCTCGCCCCGAACCGCGCCGGACCGCCGCCTGATGCGGGAGGCGTTTCCGTTCTCCGCCATCGTCGGCCAGGACGAGATGAAGCAGGCGCTGCTGATCGCCGCCACCGACCCTACGGTGGGCGGCGTCCTGGTGTTCGGCGACCGCGGCACCGGGAAGTCCACCGCCGTCCGCGCGCTGGCCAGCCTGTTGCCCGGCATGGCGGTGGTGACGGGGTGCCCCTACAACTGCGCGCCGGGGAGCGAGGCGAAGCTCTGCGCGCAGTGTGGCGACCATGCGCCGGGCGAGGCGCCGCAGCACATGGCCGCGGTGCCCGTGGTGGATATGCCGCTGGGCGCCACGGAGGACCGGGTGGTGGGCGCGCTGGACCTGGAGCGCGCGCTGTCCCGCGGCGAGAAGGCGTTCGAACCCGGCCTGCTCGCCCGCGCCAACCGCGGATTCCTCTACATCGACGAGGTGAACCTGCTGGAGGACCACCTGGTGGACCTCCTGATCGACGTGGCGGCGTCCGGCGAGAACGTGGTGGAGCGCGAGGGCCTGAGCATCCGCCACCCGGCGCGCTTCGTGCTGGTCGGCAGCGGCAACCCGGAGGAGGGCGAGCTGCGTCCGCAACTGCTCGACCGTTTCGGCCTGTCGGTCGAGGTGCAGACGCCGGACGAGATCGCGGCGCGCATCGCCATCGTGCGCCGCCGGGATGCGTTCGACCGGGACCGCACGGGCTTCGCCGCCGAGTGGCGGGCGGAGGACGCCCGCATCCGCGAGCGGATCGAGGCGGCGCGGCACCTGCTGCCCACCGTCGAGGTGCCCGACGCGGTGCTGGAGGACGCGGCCCGGCTGTGCGTGCGGCTCGGCACCGACGGGCTGCGGGCGGAATTGACGCTGCTGCGGGCTGCACGGGC
>CAXTTB010000608.1:2343-2596 GCA_964246905.1 uncultured Acetobacteraceae bacterium
GGGAGCACCTGCGCCGGGTCGCGCCGTCCGCGCTGCGTCACCGTCTGCGCCGCGATCCGCTGGACGAGGCCGGGTCCACGGCCCGAGTGGCGCGGGCGGTCCAGGAGCAGTTCGGCGCATGACGGATGCCCCCGGTGAGGAGGGCTGGACCGACGCGGCCTGGCGCGACGCGGGCTGGGCGGCGGCGCTGTTCGCCGTCGATCCCGCGGGCACCGGCGTGGTGCTGCGGGCGCTGGCCGGCCCGGTGCGGGTG
>CAXTTB010000609.1:0-2590 GCA_964246905.1 uncultured Acetobacteraceae bacterium
GTATCCATGCGGCGAGGGCCGCCTTGTGAGAGAGGGGTGGGGCGGGGAAAAGTGACCGTATGGACAGCCATAAGGTCAGTGTCTTGCCCGAGCGCCTCACCGTCGTCGAACTCGGCCGCCGCCGTCGCTGGTCGGAAGAGGAAAAGCTCCGGATCGTCCTGGAGAGCCTCCAAGCGCCGCGGCTGGTGTCGGCTGTCGCGCGACGGCATGGGATCACCCGCTCGCTGCTTTCGGACTGGCGCCGGACGCTGAAGGTCGAGCGTATCGCCGCCGAGCCTGCTCCGGTCTTCGTGCCCGCCGTCGTTGTTCCGGCACCACCGATCGTGGCCGAGGCCGCCCCGCGCCGGAGAGCACCTCGGCAGGCCGCGCAGGGCCGCATGGTGATCGAGGTGGGGCGGGGCCGGCGCGTGGTGGTGGACGGCGCCGTCGATGCCGATGCGCTCGCCCGCGTGCTCGACGTCTTGGACCGGCGATGATCCCGGTCCCGACCGGCGTCCGGGTGTGGATCGCGGCCGGACACACCGACATGCGCCGCGGCATGAACGGGCTGTCGCTGCTGGTGCAGGAAGGCCTCAAGCGCGATCCCTTTGCGGGCGATCTTTACGTCTTCCGCGGACGTCGAGGCGATCTGCTCAAGTGCTTGTGGCACGATGGGCTCGGTCTGTCGCTGTATTCGAAGCGGTTGGACAGAGGCCGCTTCGTGTGGCCCTCGACGGCAGGTGACAGCGTCAGCATCTCTCCGGCACAGCTCGGCTACCTGCTTGAGGGGATAGATTGGCGACACCCGCAGCAGACTTGGCGGCCGAGCCGGGCCGGGTGAAACCCGAGTAAATCTATACAGCTTCGACTTCGACAGCCATGGCGCTCTCCGCCCAACTGTGATCCACTCTCCTCATGGCAAAACGCTCCAAGCCTGAGACCGTCGACGTGGACGCGCTGCGCGCGGCTCTCGCGGCCGCCGAGGCCCGCGCCGATCACGCCGAAGCCGAGGCCGCCGCGGTGAAGGCCCAACTGTCGGGCGACGCCGCGCTGATCGCCCACCTCCGGCTCGAAATCGCCAAGCTCACCCGAACCCTCTACGGCCAGCGCTCTGAGCGGACCCAGCGCCTCCTCGACCAGTACGAGCTGCAGCTCGAGGAACTCGAAGCCTCGGCGGCCGCCGACGCGCTCGCGGCCGAGAGGGCCGCCGCCAAGGCTGCGGTGCCGCCCCCAATGGGCCGGCGCAAGCCCTCGCGTCAGCCCTTCCCGGCCCACCTGCCGCGCGTGCGCGTCGTAGTGCCTGCCCCGACCGCCTGCCCGTGCTGCGGCGGCGCGCGCCTGTCGAAGCTGGGTGAGGACATCACCGAAACGCTGGAGGTCGTGCCACGCCAGTGGACGGTGATCCAGACCGTGCGCGAGCGCTTCTCCTGCCGGGCCTGCGAGAGCGTCACCCAGGCGCCCGCGCCCTTCCATGCCGTGCCGCGCGGCTGGGCAGGACCGAGCCTGCTCGCCATGGTGCTGTTCGAGAAATACGGCCAGCACCAGCCGTTGAACCGGCAGGCCGAGCGCTACGCCCGCGAGGGCGTGCCGCTCAGCCTGTCGACGCTGGCCGACCAGGTGGGCACCTGCGCGGGCGTGCTGGAACCGCTGTTCCGGCTGATCGAGAGACACGTCATGGCGGCGGGGCGCCTGCACGGGGACGACACCACCGTGCCGGTGCTGGCCAAGGGCAAAACGAGCACCGGCCGCGTGTGGGTCTACGTGCGCGACGACCGTCCCTTCGGCGGCGCCGATCCCCCGGCGGCCCTGTTCCACTTCTCGCCAGACCGCCGCGGCGAGCACCCGCAGGCGCACCTCACAGGCTGGGCCGGGATGCTGCAGGCCGACGCCTACGGGGGATACGGCAAGCTGTACGTCGGCGAGCGCAGGCCCACGCCGATCATCGAGGCCGCGTGCTGGGCCCACGCGCGGAGGAAGTTCTTCGAGCTGGCCGACATCGAGGGTGCGGCTCGGCAAAGGGCGCAGAAGAAGGTTGCCGTGATCGCACCGCTGGCAATTGAAGCCGTGCGGCGCATGAACGAGCTGTTCGCCATCGAGCGCGAGGTGAACGGCCATCCCGCGGCCGAGCGGCTGGCGGTGCGCAGCCTGCGCTCCGCGCCCATCGTGGCGGCCCTGGAGGAGTGGATGCGCGCCGAGCGCGCCCGCCTGCCGGGCGCCGCCCCAGTGGCGAAGGCGATGAACTACATGCTCGACCGCTGGCCGTCCTTCGCCCGCTTCCTCGACGACGGGCGCGTTTGCATGACGAACAACGCGGCGGAGCGGGCGCTGCGCGGCTTGGCCCTGGGCCGCAAGGCGTGGCTCTTCGCCGGCTCCAACTGCGGCGGCCAGCGGGCCGCGTTCTTCAACAGCCTGATCGTGACGGCGAAGCTGAACGACGTCGACCCTCAGGCCTGGCTGGCCGACGTGCTCGGCCGCATCGCGTCCCACCCGGCCCAGCGCCTCGCCGAGCTGCTACCGTGGAACTGGCGGCCGAGCCCGGCCAGTGCGGCGAGCCTCGACGCCGCCGCCTGATCCGGACATCCGCGGACCAGTCCGCCAGCAGACTGACCGC